>JANMHK010000094.1:0-23735 GCA_031375135.1 Sphingobacteriales bacterium
TTCCTAAACTCAACCCTCACCAAGAAAGAGATCCGGGAAGTGCATGATGACCTGAAAACGGGCAAAACAAAACTTCTCTATGTGGCGCCGGAGACGCTCACCAAGGCAGAAAATCTGGAGATCTTCAGCGACCTGGAGATCTCGTTTTTCGCAGTTGACGAGGCCCACTGTATCTCTGAATGGGGACATGATTTCAGGCCGGAATACCGGCGTCTGCGGGAGATGATGGAACAGATCAACAACAAGATCCCGGTGATCGCCCTTACTGCAACGGCTACGCCCAAAGTTCAATCCGATATCGTAGAGAATCTGTCCCTTCGTACCCCGCAGATCTATATCTCATCTTTCAACCGGCCAAACCTTTACTACGAGATCCGGCCCAAGATCAATAAAGAAACCACCATCAAAAGTATAGTCCGGTTTATCCAGGACCATCGCGGTAAAAGTGGCATCATTTATACCCTTAACCGCAAAACAACGGAAGAACTGGCCGATATGCTGATGGCCAATAGCATCAAAGCTGTGGCTTATCACGCGGGGATGGACAGCAAAATCAGATCTGATCGGCAAGATCAGTTCATGAATGAAGACGTGGAAGTGATTGTGGCAACCATTGCCTTTGGCATGGGTATCGACAAACCAGATATCCGGTATGTGATTCACTACAATATTCCCAAAAGCATCGAAAACTATTACCAGGAAACCGGTCGTGCCGGAAGGGATGGCATGGAAGGGAAATGCCTGCTGTACTATTCACATAAAGATGTTTCCAAACTCGAACACCTGATGCGTGATAAGCCCCTGAGCGAACGTGAAGTGGGCGCGCAGCTGATCAACGAAACGGTTGCTTATGCAGAGAGCGGTGTGTGCAGAAGAAAGACCCTGATGAGCTATTTTGGGGAGGAGTATAAAGAAAACGACTGCCATAACTGCGACAACTGCCTTAATCCAAAAGAAAAGATCGAAGCTAAAGAAGGCGCGGTGAAAATGCTGAAGACCGTTCGGGCATTAGATGAACGTTTCCCGGCAGAATACATCATACCCGTTGTGATTGGCAAACTAACTCCGCAGATACAAATGTACCGGCACGATGCCCTCGACGTATTTGCAACAGGCAATGACCAACCCGAGCATTATTGGAATTCGTTGATCCGGCAATTATTGCTGGACCTGATGCTGAAAAAAGATATTGAAGATTATGGTGTTTTAAAGATCACCAAGAAAGGCGAATCGTTCCTGAAAAAACCGGTTTCATTTAAGATCGTCCTGAATAATCTGTACGAAGAAGCCAATGAGGATGATGAAGAAGCAGTTGAGACAGGCGGCACCGCAGCTGCTGATCCAGTACTTTTTGAAATGCTGAAAAATCTGCGGCAGAAAGTTTCGAAAGATAAAAAGCTTCCGCCCTTTGTGATTTTCCTCGAAAGTTCTTTGGAAGATATGGCCACACAGTATCCTTGCACACTAGAGGAACTTGAAAAGATCAGCGGCGTATCTAAAGGGAAGGCCCTGCGTTACGGAAAACAATTTGTGGATGTGATCTCATCCTATGTTGAAGAACATGAGATCATCAAGCCCGATGATTTTGTGATGAAATCAGTAGTTAACAAAAGCAGCAATAAAGTATATATCATCCAGCAGGTGGACAAGAAACTACCACTTGACACCATTGCCCGCTCAAAGGGTATGAAGATCGAGCAGTTGTTGGAAGAAATGGAAACCATTGTAGCCAGTGGAACCAAGCTGAGTCTCGGTTACGCGATCGATCAGATGGTGGATGTAGACGATCAGCAGGATATTCTCGATTACTTCAAGAGTTGTGAGACCAGCAGTTTGCAGATAGCCCAGGAAGAACTGTCGGACCTCTCGTTGGAGTTAGAGCAATTGAAAATCATGCGGATCAAATTCTTAAGTGAATACGGGATGTAAAAAAGATCATCATAGCGCCTATAAAATAAAAAATGCGGAGCTAACACTCCGCACTTTTTCTCCACCTAATCATCGTCACCAACAGTTATAGAAAAGTTTTCATAGGATTTCGAAAGTTTTCTTCAGGACTTCAATCATTATTTTCTGAGCGTCACCAACGGTAATTTGTTGTCTTTCCCTTTGCCCACGGTGACATTGGCAATGGTAGTATCCTTGTAGCCATTAGCGCCCTGATAGAGTACCGAGTACACACCCGCCGACAATCCGCGTAATTTAAATTCACCCTCACGTCCTGGTATAGCCGTAGATGTGTCCGTAGCATTGAATACTTTGACAACTGCACCGGCCTCTTTAGGAACCACTTTGCCTTCCAATTCACCTGAGTTCTTATCGCAGAAAGGTTTCAATACGGGCCTCAGATAAAATTTTCCATTGATCTCTACAATTGAGCGGCTGACATCAAAATCGATCCAGAGTTTCCTATCACGGCCACTGGATTGCATATGTTCATCATGAACTTTTATATAGAGATAGTTAAGTACGCCGGGCAGAAGTGCCACAGGATCGGAGATATTATCTTTTATTACAGTTACTGAACCGATCGTGATCCTGATCTTCCTTATTTTACCTTTCACACTACCCTGAGCCAATAAAGTATCCACACCATTTCTTAATCTGAGCAAGTCGTAGTTCCCGGGTGTAATATTCAACGTATCCCACTGACCAAAATCGTCATGACCGCGGTTATGATCGTCATCATCCAAATCACGACTTCCATTGCGATCACCCCAGCTGTCGTCAGTTTGGTGAGAAGAGGTATCAAGTTTCACTTCAACGGCATTGATCTGAACAAGGACTTTGTCAAAATCTGCCGGATTATCGGTGAGGTAAACCTGGAGTTGTTGTTGTTCTGAACCATTGCCACTGAACTCTTTGGTACATGCAGAAAAAATAAAAACGGCGGCTGAAACAAGGGATAAAAAAAGAAAACTCAATTTCATTTGTCTGATCATAGTGTAGATTTTGTAAGATGATTAAAACGGTACGTATACGTTCAGATAGCCCGCTATTTGCTTTAGTTGGGCAGGAATATGCTATTAACCGGGCTTTAACTTTTGCAATGCAGCATTATTAATTTTTTCTAATTTACTTTAGGAGGTAAGGCAGTTTTTTGTTCATGCTGCCCAACCATTAAAATAGACCTGGCATCTATGAGTCAAAGCGAGCAAAATAATTTGGACAACCTGGAGCACCTGATAGGGGACTGTATGTCCGGCATCCGCCATGCGCAGAACCGGGTGTACGAGCTATTTGCCCCTAAGATGTTGCCGGTTTGCATGCGCTATGCGAACGACAGGAACGAAGCCGAAGAAATTTTGCAGGAAGGTTTTATCAAGGTTTTCATCCATATTGCCCAGTTTAGAAGAGACGGATCGTTTGAAGGTTGGGTGAGAAGGATCATGGTGAACTCCGCATTACAGCGTTACCGCGACAAGGCCCGGATGTTTCCCGTAGTCTCGCTGAAAGAGGAACTGGTAGAAAAATCCACAAGCAATGAGACTTATTCCAATATCGGGTTTAAGGACCTGCTCGAACTGGTTCAAAAATTACCCCCGGCATACCGGCTCGTTTTTAATCTGTACGTCTTCGAAGGTATGAAGCACAAAGAAATCGCCAGCGCACTCAGCATTTCAGAAGGCACTTCTAAATCCAATCTTTATGACGCCCGTATTATTCTTCAACGTGAGATCATGAAACTTGACCAGGTGAACAACCAAAAACTTGCCTGCCTATGAGCGAAGATTTACACCACATCGACGATATATTCAAAAAAGGACTTGAGGGGAATGAGGATACTCCTTCTCAACAGGTCTGGAAGAAAATTGAAGCCGAGCTAGATAAGAAGGACTCTAAACGGCCGTTTATCTTTTTTCGGGATACCCGGAAAATTGCCGTCATTTTAATGATATGCCTGGGCAGTGCTGGACTGTTCGCAGGTGGTTACTTATTAAGAGGACTTCAAATGCAGGATGCTGAGCCCAAAAATATTCCTGCCATCGAAAATAAGAAATCAGACCGCAGAGACAGCACCGATACCGATGGTTCTACCCAAAGCCTCGAAAAAGCAGTAGCCAGTTCCAACATTCGCGAAGGCCAACAAACTGAAAAGGCCCTGGATCAAGCCGTCATACCAGAGCGTAAGAATAACCCGCCAAATACTGATCGTCATAAAGCCGTTGCTAACCCATCGGTATCTTCTCCAAGCACTGAAAAAACTCCTGAGACCAAATTGGCAACTGACAAAACTGCCGATGCAGAAAAAATCAGCGAGCCATCTTCCAAATCAAATACAGCTGGAACGAAGCGGACTCAGGATGAAACAAGCAGCGAGCCATCTTCCAAATCAAATTCAGCTGGAATGAAGCGGACTGATGATGAAAAAAGCACCAAAAATCTAACTTCCGCCCCTGCAGCAAAACAAAACGGATCCTCGGTCAACCCAAATGCTCCGTCTATTGAAGCAGCAACAGAAGCCGACAAGTACGCCACGCGGTCTGCAGCAGAAGTTGAGGCTAAACCAGAACAAACAGAAACACCAACCCAATTTGAAATGGCGGCTGCACCTCCAGTGATCAGCAACAGATCCTTGCCTATAGCAGAGAAACAGCTTGGCAATGATAACGCATTAACAGATCAGGTGCAGGCCATTGCAGCATCGGCTTCAATCCCTGTGCTGAACAAGAAACAAGGCAACATAAACCTTCCCAAATTTTCCATGACCCCTGTTGCCGCTTTGCAATTCGGATCTAACAGAATCAAAGAAAATAAGAGCTACCCGAACAGTGGAACGGTGAAGAATGATATCCAACGAACAGAATCGCAGCCATCGAGCATAGCAGGCGGACTGTTGGCTGATCTGAGGATCAGCAGAAACATGACCCTGCAATCAGGGCTCATTTACATCAGCAGAACCATCCAGATCGATCCGAAAAAAGTGATCGCAGAACGAAATCCGGATGGCAAGGTGCGCTACCGTTTCGATTGTTCTGCAGGAACTTACTTTATTAAGAAAGCGCAAGGTTATACAAGGCCTGGAGATACTACCATGACCAAATTCTCAACCAATGACCTTAATTACCTGAACATACCGCTGAGTCTCACCTACCATTTCGGCGGATCAAAATTCCATGTCTTCGCCATGGCAGGTGCCGGCCTTAATCTTTTGACCAGGCAGTACCTGGAAACAGGATTGAAATATGGTTATTACGAAGCAGAAGAAACCAAAGTGACCAACCTGAAAAACAGCTATTTCAACGGCAATATTGGCCTTGGCATCAGCTGGTCGGCTTTCAGAAAAGTTTCATTCAATCTTAATCCACAATACCAGTTTGCCTTAACGCCAATGAACTCCAACATGCCCATCAAGGCTTATCCAAGGGTCTTTAATCTACAGGCTGGTATGCAGATTCGACTATAATAGTTAATCTTGTGGTATGCTGATCTCAAGGGCTTCAGAACGACATATCATCGATCAGGGAAAGTTCATCATCAGGATGGTCTCGCCCGGTAAAAAGCTTCATAAGCCCGAAGACCCTTTTGGGCTGGGCCCATTGGGACGAATGGACCATTCCACACTCGACCCCGGTATGGTGATCCCCTTGCATCCACATATGAACGACGAGATCCTCAGCTACATGCGGAAAGGACAAATGATGCACCGCGACAGCCACGGACATATTGAATTGCTATATGGTGAGTACATGATGATGATGAATGCCGGAAAAGTATTTTATCACGAAGAAACCTGTATGGACGATGCCGATGAAAAAGTGGAGATGCTTCAGATCTTTCTCAGGCCCGAAGAAGATGACCTGGAACCTAAAGTGCAGTTCCATAAATTTGCCATGTATCAGAGCCGCGATTTTTGGAGACTGATCGGTGGCCCACAAGATTCAGATGCACCATTGAAAATCAGATCCCAGGCCTGGTTCTTCGATACCTACCTGAAAAAAGATTCCATCGATACACCTGCATTAAACCAGGAAGGCCATGTAGGATTCTTATATGTATTTAACGGCTCAGTAAAGATTGATGATACAGAAGAAGTTCTGAATAAAGGTGATCACGCCATCCTCGAGCATGAACAGATCAGTGTTAGCACAGATGAAGAAGCAGAGCTTGTGTTTTTTATCCTTGACACCAAAAGCAAATATTCCAGGAACGGAATGTATGCCAGATAACACAACATCACATCATACAAAACGGGCCTTTCGGCCCGTTTATTTTTTCTCTTTTCCTACGCCAGCATTACCTGGATCAAGTATTCAGGTTTGTTCTCAGTCTCGTTTCCAAAACACCCTGAAGAGAAAAAGAGTTTTCGCTATATAATCAGATACCAAACAGATGCCAAGGACTTCCGGCTATGGCATGGGGAATCTGTTCGAATAACTGGACGTTTTTTCCCCATTTGCTACCGTTCCAATCCCCAAATACCCGTTTTTCCATGAGCGGTTTACAGCCGGCAATAATAAGCCATATCTTAGTAATCAATTTATAACTGCTTATGGTTTTAAGGTATCTGATTCTTGCAGGGCTGATCCCTGCAACCCTGATTGGCATCGCTACGTCCGATGCTACCCGTGTTTTAGGAACTACTGTATTTGCCCACGATGGCACTGACACCGTGAAGAAAGATTCGGTACGTTATACAACGTTCAAGGATCTTCCGTTGAAACCGGGCAGAAAGATCGAATTTTCGACCAATGAAGGCAGCTGGATGTCGGTCGACATTCATCCGGACGGCAATACCATGGCTTTCGACCTGATGGGCGACATCTATACAATGCCCATCACCGGTGGAACGGCGACGCAAGTGACCAAGGGCCTGGCTTACGAAACCCATCCCCGCTTCAGTCCTGACGGCAATAAGATCCTTTTCACATCAGACAGAAGTGGATCCGACAATATCTGGATCATTGACCGGATCAAAGAAGACACAACCCAGCTTACAAAAGAACGTGTTGATGATTTTCCATCCGCCGTATGGACACCCGATGGCGAATACGTGATCGCCTCCAAAGGTCGCAGGACGCCAAAGCTGGTCATGTATCATAAAGACGGCGGTGGCGGTGCTCCGCTCATCGAACAGCCCTCCGGCATGAAAACCATTGACCCATTCGTGGAGCCTAATGGCCGTTACGTTTATTTTTCCATGAGAATGGGACCCTGGAGCTATAACGCCTCCCTGCCCCAATACCAGCTCGGCATGTACGACAGGAATAACGCGAAGATGATACCCCTTACTTCACGTTATGGATCTGCATTTACCCCTACCCTTTCGAAAGATGGGCAATGGCTTGTTTACGGCTCAAGGTTTGAAGACAAGACCGGACTGGTGATCAGAAACCTGAAAACCGGGGAAGAAAAATGGCTGGCTTATCCCGTGCAACGCGATGAGCAGGAATCCATTGCCCCTATGGGCGTATTGCCCGGCATGGCCTTCACGCCCGACAGCAAATTCATTGTCGCCAGTTATGGCGGTAAAATTTGGAAGATCGGAGTAGTCGATGGAAAATCCACAGAGATCCCCTTCAACGTCAACCTCTCCCTGGAAATGGGTCCCCGCCTTGAATTCAAATACCCCATTAAAGACACATCCCACGCCCTTGCAACACAAATACGTGATGCAGCGCCATCACCTGATGGATCAAAACTCGCATTCACCGTATTAGACAGGTTGTATGTAATGGATTATCCGAATGGCACGCCTAAACGGATCACCACAAATAATTTTGTTGAAGCCAATCCCATGTGGAGCCCCGATGGAAAACAACTTGCCTTTGTAACCTGGCAGGATGAAACTGGTGGTGATATCTACAAAACCAGCTGGACAGGGACCAAAGGACCGCTTACTACAAAGCTCACTCCAGAGTCCGCCATGTATATCGACATCAACTGGGCACCGAACGACAGGATCATTTTTTCCAGGGCGAGCACGCGCACATTTAAAGAAGCGATCAATCCTTTTGTATCAGGCGCCGATATGGATCTGGCCTGGATTCCCGCAGCAGGTGGAGCCATCACGGTCATTGATAAGGCTAACGGTCGCGGTAACCCGCACTTTTCTAAACTATATCCAGACCGCATCTTTCTAAACAGCTACTCAGGTTTGATTTCGATGAAATGGGATGGTACCGATGAAAAAACACATGTAAAAATCACCGGCATTACTACCTATGGTGCAGTTGCAGAAGAAGAAACAAATCCGATGAATAATAAGCGTACCGTGTATGCACGTAATGCCCTGGCGTTTATTAACCATTGCATGTTGCCGGAAGCTGCGGGCGCTGAACGTGAAGTGATGATGCCATCCTCAGCATCAGTGATCACCATGGCGCCACAGGGTGTAAAAGCCCTTGCCCAGGTAAACAACGACATCTATGTAGTTACTGTACCTCAAACCGGAAAACCGGTGAGTATATCCGTTGCAGATCCGGGATCGAGCAATTTTCCTGCCCGCAGGCTTACTGAAATCGGCGGCGAATTTCCTTTCTGGGAAGCCAACGGACAAAGGGTACACTGGTCGATCGGTAATGGTCATTTTATTTATGACCTGAAGAAAGCAGATGCGTTCGACGACTCTGCAAAAATCGCGCGTAAAGCCGAAGAGAAAAAGAAAATGGCCGCCCTGGATTCCGCTAAAAAGAAGATGGATTCAGTAATGGCAAAAGTAGATACGGCTGCAAAAAAAATCCTGGATTCCGCCCTTGTTAAAAAAATGTCCGACTCCACCAGGAAAGCAGATTCTGCAAAGCTCGCTAAATACGAGCCCGAGGAATTACAAATAAAAGTGTACTACCAAAGAGATATTCCGGTGGGCACGATCCTTCTGAAAAATGCAAGGATCATCACCATGAACAAAGATGAAGTGATTGAAAATGGTGATATACTCATCGTCAACAATCGGATCAAGGCCCTTGGCAAAAGCGGCACATTAACGGTACCTGCCGGCGCAAAACAAATTGATTGCGATGGGAAGACGGTCATGCCGGGCTTCGTAGATATACACTCGCATATGTGGCCATACTGGGGACTGCACAAAGGGCAGGCCTGGGTATATACCGCTAATCTCGCTTATGGCGTTACAACCACCCGCGACCCGCAGACAGCAACAACCGATGTACTTACTTATGGCGATATGGTTGAGGCTGGTATGATCGTAGGACCGCGTATCTATTCAACCGGGCCTGGAGTTGGATTTTGGATGTATAACCTGAAAGACCTTGATCAAACCAGGCGCATCCTGAAGCAATACAGCAAGTACTATAATACCAAGACCATCAAAATGTACCTCACGGGTAACAGGCAGCACCGTCAGTGGATCATCATGGCAGCAAAAGAGCAGAACCTGATGCCTACAACAGAAGGCGGTTTGGATTTCAAACTCAACATGACCAACCTCTTCGATGGCTATCCCGGACACGAGCATTCCCTACCCATCTATCCTTTATTCAAAGACGTAACCAAAACCATCGGCGATGCGAAAATGGCGGTGACCCCGACATTGCTGGTCTCCTACGGCGGTCCATGGGCAGAGAATTATTACTACGAAACGGAGTCACCCACCAACGACCCGAAGCTGAAAAACTTTATGCCTTACGACGAGCTCGCAGCGAAAAGCAGGAGAAGAGGCGATGGTTGGTTCAGGCCGGAAGAACACGTATTCCAGAAACACGCAGAAACCATGAAAGACATTGTGAAATATGATGGTCTTGCTGGTATCGGCAGCCATGGTCAGCTGCAGGGACTGGGATATCATTGGGAACTCTGGTCGATGGCCAGCGGTGGAATGAGCAATATGGATGCACTGAAAGTAGCTACCATCAAAGGCGCAACAGCAATCGGACTTGACAAGGACCTGGGATCAATAGAAGCAGGAAAACTGGCTGATATCCTCATACTTGATAAGAATCCGTTGGAAAACATCCGCAATTCTAATACGATCAAGAACGTCATCATGAACGGCCGAGTCTATGATGGGAACACGATGGATGAGATCTATCCTACACCACGTAAACTGGTGAAGGAATGGAAAGACACTCCGCCCCTGATGAACACGACGCTTAAAAAATAATAAGAAGAAAAGTTTAAGATCCGGATGTTGACCTTCAGCATCCGGATTTTTTATACCTCAATAAAATCAAGGTCTTTCCCATAGGATTCTTCCAGACCCCACGCTGCAAATACGGCGACGCACATTAAGATCGCACCCGTGACCCAGGCACCCGTCACATAACTACCGGTTAGATTTCGCATTCCTTTGAATAGTAGAAAGATGAGCGGTAGCGCACCCCGCACCATGTTGGGAATGGTAACAGCAGCCGTCGCCCGCAGGTTGGTACCAAACTGTTCGGCCGACATCGTAATATAGATCACCGAAAACCCTGCGCCAAAACCCATACCCGCGCAGATCCAATACAAGTGCTGCGCTGTACCACCACCACTTGTACCAAAATAAACCGTCAGGAAGAAAGCCGTAATGCCATAAAAAATATACAAAGCTTTTTTTCTGCTTTTGAAATACCGGCTCAACAAACCTGCGGTCAGGTCTCCAAATGCAATGGCCATATAAAGGTATAAGATGGCTTTAGCCGGATCTACGTCAGGGATGCCGAACTCCTTTCCGAACTGATCGGAAAAAGTCACCAGCACGCCAATGATATACCAGGCCGGTATTCCGATCATCACACAACGCAGGTACAAAAGCGCCCTTTTTTTGTTGGTCAGAAACATCGAAAAATCTCCGCGCCTCACCTTCGTATCTGCCACCTGTTTATACATATGACTCTCCTTCACGCGAGCCCGAAGAATGAGCAGCATGAGGCCAAGGCCACCGCCAATAAAATAACAGGTTCGCCAGTCGAACATCGACTTCATGATAAACGCCGTTACAGCTCCGAGGATCCCGAAAGAGGCGATCATGGCCGAAGCCACGCCCCTTTTTTCTTTGCTCAGCAGTTCGTTCACCAGTGTAATACCTGCTCCAAGCTCTCCTGCAAGTCCTACTCCCGCCATAAACCTAAGCACTCCGTATTGGGTTGTGTTCTGCACAAAACCGTTAAGAATATTTGCGATCGAATAAAGCAGAATGGAACCGAACAATACGCTGAGTCTTCCTTTTCGGTCTCCCAACATACCAAACATGATGCCCCCGATCAACAACCCCACCATCTGAACGCTGATCAGCCATTCGCCCTGTACTAAAATCTGCTCAGGATTTAAACCGAGTGATGCGAGGCTGGGTTTACGAATAATACCAAATAACAGCAGATCGTATACGTCTACAAAAAAACCAAGTGCACTAACAATGACGGCTATGTGAAAAATACCCGGACCGGGCTTTGAAATAGACTTTTCCTGATCATGCATAGGGTACAATATTAATATTAGTCGGTTAATTTTCGTTACAAGCTTTAGGCCGTATCTTTCACCTCATGAACAATAGATACAAACCTTACTTGCTCATGTTGCTGTTATGGCCAGCACTGTTGTTCCTCCTTAGCTTGATCTTCACCACGGTACCGCCGAATACGGGCGAATATTACCTTTCGAGTTTCTTCACCCTCAATTATCAAAAAGCAGGCTATATGATCTTCTTCCTGGTAGCCTTGATCATGGGTTTATATACCAAGGTCAAACCGGTGTTAGCCGGACTTACCGTGATGCTTTTTTTCGCGTTAATATCCATTTATGAAGCCACTAGATTCAGGACCAGTCATAACCTGATCCCGTTTGAATTCATTTTCTTCGCGGTCTTTAGCTTACCGGTAGTCGCGGGCGTATTTATCGGAAATCTGGTCCGGTATTTTCAGGGGAAAAAATGAAGAGTCCCGACCTACCCTAAATACCGGGTGATTCCCCCTTTCCTTGCTGTAAATTTCGTAACTTCGGAATACTTAAATGCTGATATGAAAAAGATCGTTCTTGCTCTTGTTCTGTTGATCTCCATGCAGGTTGCTGCCCAGCAGAAATTCACGCTTACGGGTAATACCTCCAAGCTGAAAAAAGATACCGTAGATAAGGTGTTCATCAACTACCGGTTCAATGGCGATTGGAAAAATGACTCGGCCGTGATCACCGGGAATAAATACACTATCACGGGATCGATCGAAGAGCCTACGCTGGCTTATTTGAGGGTTAGCTATAAAAGGGTGGTTCCACAAAGGACAAATCAAAAAAAGGATGTGGTCACGGTATATCTGGAGCCTACTGCGATCGCCATCACCCACCTGGATTCTTTTTCGAATATAACCGTAAAGGGCTCGAAGTCGCATGTAGCATATACTGCACTTAACAACAAAATGAAACCGTTCAATGGCGAGATCGAAAGCTTAAGTACGGAATACAGAGCACTCGCTGCAAAAAAAGATGAAGCGGGCATGAAGCTTTTGGATGAGAAATTTGAAGCCATAGAAGCAAAGCAGAAAGAAGTATATAAGTCGGAGTTCCTAGCCAATCCATCTTCTCCCATTGCTACATATATGCTAGAGCGATTTGCAGGCTGGGAAATTGATACTGACGCCGTAGATCCACTGTTTGCCAAACTTCCTGAAGCTGCAAAAAACTCTCCCTCTGGCAAAACCATGACGGAAAAACTGAATGTGGCCCGGATCACGGGAATAGGCAAGATGGCGCCTGAGTTTATCCAGAATGATACGCTCGGAAATCCAGTAGCCCTTTCCTCATTCAGGGGAAAATTCTTACTGGTAGATTTCTGGGCCAGCTGGTGCGGTCCATGCAGGATGGAAAATCCAAATGTGGTGAAAGCATTTGCAAAATATAAAGACAGGGGATTTCATATCCTGGGTATATCGCTGGACCAACCCAATGCAAAAGACAAATGGATGAAAGCGATCCATGATGATCAATTGACCTGGAGCCAGGTATCTGACCTGCAATACTGGAAGAACGCTGTGGCCGTGCAATATGGCGTACAAGCCATTCCGCAGAATTACCTCATCGATCCTTCAGGAAAGATCGTTGGAAAAAATTTACGCGGCGAAGCACTCGATAAGAAATTGGGAGAGCTGATCAAATAAGGTATTCAGCATTCTGCGTCCACTCTGATTCCGGTTTAAGGGTCACGACATTCTTTATGAGAATATTACTACTCATTGTTTTCGTTGTGCTTGCCAATCCAGGTCATGCACAAAACCTAAACAATGAGTTTTTCGTTTTCCAGAACATCTTCAACGGGGATAGTGCCCATAAAACCTACGACAGTCAGGTAAAATTTGTGAAGTCGCTCGGATTTGAGGGCATCGAGATCGGCAGCGAAGAAAGCTTTGAGGGAATGATAGAGGCGATAGAAAAAAACAACTTCAAATGCTCGTCATTCTACGTGAAACTGAAGCTGGAAGACACACATATTGATCCTGCACTTCAATCTGCCATTCGGAGGCTGAAAGGAACTGGCACCGTTATATCACCCCATATCATCAGGGAAAAGAAGAAGGCCGAAGGGCCCAACGAAGTGGATGATGCTGCTGCTGTAAGGCTCCTGCATGAATTATCCGGCCTCTGTAAGAAATCCAGGCTGCAAGTGGCCCTTTACCCACATCTTAACTTTTATATGGAGACCACCTACCACGCCCTTGCCTTGGCGAAAAAAGTGAACCGG
This sequence comes from Sphingobacteriales bacterium, assembly GCA_031375135.1. Classification (GTDB taxonomy): domain Bacteria; phylum Bacteroidota; class Bacteroidia; order Chitinophagales; family Chitinophagaceae; genus Pollutibacter. The sequence goes on from JANMHK010000094.1 coordinate 13,610, forward strand.
AAAAATGTTGGGCTGGGCTTTAACCTTTGCCACTGGCTAGCCACTACAAATAAACTGCAGCGGGAAAATCTTTACCCGCATTTAAAATCTCTTCGCCCACATATGAAAATGATGTCTATTTGCGGAGCCAACGATGTGATCAGCAGCAAGCAAAACATTTGGGACGACTATATACTGCCCCTTGGCAAGGGGAGCTATAATACGAAAGCACTGGTTGAGTATGTATCTCGTGAACTTGACTATCGAGGGCCCATCGGCATTCAAGCCTTTAATTTGAAAGGGGACAAAACAGAACTTTTGCGATCAACAGCAGCAGAAGCACAACGGCTGCGGTTTAGGAAAGAGGAATCCTTAAAGAATTAATGGCGGAAAACTAATTTTTCCCCACAACTGTCTTCTTCTTTTTCTCCAGGTTCTGTTTGACACGGAACTTCACAATTCTCGAAATCAACGCAAGGGGTAAGGGCTTGTCGAGCGGAAACTGAACGGCCCCTTTAGACTGGGTATAGCCAGCAAGCTCGTCCACAAAAGCTTTGTTTCCATTAGGCGTGGCGTAGAACCCGATGTGGTTCTTCCAACCTCCAAAATGGACAAGATTCCCATTCAATTTATAAGTAGGTATGCCATAGCCAATAGTCTCTTCGGCATCAGGTGCGGCCTTCCTGATAGCGTTGCGTATTTGTTCAAGCTTCTTTTGAACCTCTTGGGGAAACTGCGAGATGTAACTGTCTACTAAGCTCATGTCGGTTTAGGCTTCTTCCAATTCCTGAATATTAAACTTTTTCATTTTCATAAAGGCCTGCATCACTCTGCCTGAGCGTGCCGGATCAGTCATCAATTTGCCAAGAATACTCGGAACAATTTGCCAGGAAACCCCGTACCTGTCTTTCAACCAGCCACAATTTCCTTCTTTGCCACCATCAGTCAGTTTGTTCCAATAATGGTCAATTTCTTCCTGGTTATCACATTCCACCACCAGGGAAACTCCTTCGTTAAAAGCAAACTCGTGGGCCATTGAACTTTCCATTCCCATAAACACCTGACCGTTCAATTTGAACTGCTCATGTGCTACCAGTCCTTCATCTTTCTGACCCTCCCCGTATTTCATCATACCCACCACTTCGCTGTTTTTAAAGATCGAGATATAGCTCATCATCGCCTCTTCAGCTTTGCCTACCTGGTCTTTGGTAAACATGAGCGAAGGCGTAAACTTTTGACCAACATCTTTCAAATTTCCCAGCGCTAGCTGCCAACTGACGCCATACTGATCTTGCAGCCAGCAATATTTCTCACTCCAATCGTATTTATCCAAAGGCATCATCACCTTACCATCCACCATCAGCTTATTCCAATACTCATCAAGCTCTTCGGATGTTTCGCATAATACATAAAAAGAAATAGCGGGCGTTATCTTGAACTCCGGACCGCCGTTCAAACACATAAAATACTGCCCTGATGATTCAAACCGAACCACCCATTCATTTTGATCGATGATCTGCGAATCCCTGAATACGCCGCAATAAAATTCAGAAGCTTCCCTCGCATTTCCTTGAAACCAAAGGCAGGGATACATCTTATTGTTCATGCCGTAGCCTGCTGTTGTGGTTGTGGAAATTTACTGATATCCATATAAAAAACTTCCCAAAGATGACCATCCAGGTCTTCAAAGCTCCGTTGCTGCATAAAACCATAATCCTTCGGCTCCGAAAACTGCCGCGCGCCGGCATTCAGGGCTTTGTCTGCCATCTTATTTACTTCATCAACGCTTTCCAACTCTAGCGAATAGATGGCAGCACTGCTTCGCTTTGTGTCGGCAATTTCCTTTTCGGTAAAATCACTGAACCTCTTATGGAGGAGCAGCATCACATAGATCCCTTCACTGAACTGCATAGCGGCCGCGCTGTCGTCCGTGAACATCGGGTTGTTAGTAAATCCGACGGCAGTATAAAATTCCATTGCCCGCGGGAGGTCTGTTACGGCGAGGTTGATAAAGATCTTGCTATTCATATAAACGATTTTGGAGGATGGTTAATGCGTGACTTTTGCCAAGGATAAATGTTTGCTGATTCCGTTTTCAATTACTTAAATCTAATGCCTTTATTTCATCCTTCAAAGGAGTAGTATATTGAGAATTAAAATGCTCAAATTGCCCTTCCAATCGCAACCCCAAGACTGCTTTCCTGCCAACCCCTCTAAGGGGCAGAGTCATTTTATAGCCTATCCAACCGACATTTTTTCTTTAGGAAGAGGAAAGAAGATTGAAGAATTATCCAAAGAAAATCCCCTAACTTAGACCCATTATGACACTTTTTGTCGCTGGATTACCATACGATATAGACAATGCTGAGCTCGAAGAAATTTTCGAAAAGTTCGGCCCAGTAAAATCTGCAAAAGTTACCCTCGACCGTGAGACCGGGAAGAGCCGCGGCTTCGGATTCGTAGAAATGGAAAACGATGAAGACGCCAATCAGGCCATTGAACTGCTCAATGAAATCTCCCTGGGCAAGAACGGCAAACCCCTGGTTGTAAAACAAGCAGAAGACAGACCTTCCAAGCCCAAGCCAAATAATCGCTTCAATAACAGGTGGTAAGAGAACCCCTAACCTAATTCAGCTCAAAAACAGTTGCGCCGGGTTCGATGGTAAACTCTTGTTCAAGCATTTGTGCTTTTCCGGAAATCACATCCACCGCTTTTTTCTTCGAATGAAGGATCTCTGCAAATCGTTTCAGGTCGGGCTGCAAAGCGGTTTTGTTTTTGTTGATCGTCACCATCACGGTCTTGTTCGCATCGTACCTGAAATATACATAGAGCCCTTTTGATGGCGCAAAATGAAGCGTTTTGCCTTTTGCAACCACTGGATTCTTCTTTCTCCAATTCAACAACTGCTTCATGTATTTCTGCATATCAGCTTGCTCATCGGTAAGCCCTTTCCCCGTAAATGCATCGACTGTATCACTTGCCCAACCGCCTGGAAAATCTGACCGGATAAGTCCATGGTTGCCTGGCTTTACTGAATTATCCATCAGTACTTCGGTCCCATAAAATACTTGTGGGATACCCCTAACCGTTAGTATATAAGTGATGGCCATTTTAGTGAGTGCCGCATCTTTTTTCAGCTGGGTGTAAATCCTGTCCATGTCGTGGTTATCACCGAATACCATCAGGTGGTAAGGATCTGCATAGGCAAAATCATTAGAAAGCGCTACATATAGGTGCGTCAGTCCGTGCACACCCCAGGGGAAATCATCTGAACCATTGAATGCTTCCACCAGTGCTGCCTGCAATGGAAAATCCATTGTTGTTTTTAAGCAACCCGTATACCCGTCTTTGTTCTTCTTGCCCTGCTGCCAGTATGAAGTAGTCAAAGGATTGGTGCTCCACTCCTCACCCACTATATTGAAATCGGGATACTCATTCATAATGCTGCAAGTCCAGTTCTTCAAAAACGTTTTATCTGAGTAACAATAAGTATCCTGGCGGATCCCGCCTAAATGAAGGGTCTCGATCCACCAGATGGAGTTCTGGGTAAGGTAGGCCGACATAAAAGGATTCTCTCCATTCATATCCGGCATCGTAGTATCGAACCAGCCCTTCTTCATCAGCTCTTTATCCAGCTTAGAGGCATAGGGATCCTGATTCACTGTTCGCTGATTATTGGTGCGTTCCCGGGTATCGGTATAATTTAACCAGTCTTTAAAAGGCAGGTCATTCATCCACCAGTAACCCAGTCCAATATGATTAACTACCCCGTCGAAAATCAGTTTAAGCCCCTTCGCTGCTGCCTTTGAAGAGAGTTCCTTATAAAGATCAAGGGTTCCAAAACGAGGATCCACTTTGTAATGGTCCGTGATAGAATAGCCGTGATAGGAAGCCCTTTCCATATCATTTTCAAGCAAAGGCGTGGGCCAGATGGCCGTAAATCCCATGTCGCGGATATAGTCGAGGTGATCGATGATGCCCTTAATATCACCGCCATGCCTGCCGGACTCAGCCGATCTGTTGATGGTTTTTTCTTTCATACCAGTCACCACATCATTGCCCGGATCTCCATTGGCAAAACGGTCCGGAGTGATCAGATAAATCACGTCGCTGGCATCAAAGCCTTTTTTCTCCGTGCCATCCCTTTTCAGCAGGGCATAGTTGTATGAAGCCACCGATTTTCCGGCCTGCCGAAAATCGATCTTCATGTTGCCAGGCTTTGCAGAAGGGTTGACCAACAAATCAATAAACAGGTAGTTTTTGCTATCTCCTTTATGGACTTCCCTGATGGTGACCCCGGGATAATTGATGGAAGGCATTGCTTCACCAATTCCTTTTCCGTTTACCATGATCTGAAGCGCTGGGTTTTTCATTCCTACCCACCAGTTCAGGGGCTCTACATGATCGATCTGCGCGGATAATGGGAGAAAAGCCAGGCAGAAAAAAAAACTAAAAAGCAATCGATGAAGGTTCATAACAGCGTATTTGATGGTGGACAAGGATCAGTACAATACCGGGCTTAGGGGCGAATTGATGACCTCACCCACCTGTGTTCCGGGGCACCAGGCATTCCAATCGTCCACCTGATTTTGATTTTCGGGTTGCTTCAACTTCATGTTCTTATCCATATAGATGATGGTCATCACCTTTCTCATGTCGTTGGTAAGATTAGGACCAGCCCGGTGAAATACCCAGCCAGAATGGAAGCTGATCTCACCGGCATCGAATGCTTCCACCACATGCTTGAAATCGGTGACCCGGAGCCGTTCCTGGATCATCGTTTCGCTCTCGTCGCTAATCTGCAGTTCCCGGCCCTCCAATAGTTTATGGCTGGCCGCGCTGAATTGCAGCGGGCCCATCTCCAAGGGAGTGGCTTGCAGGGGCATCCAGGCCGTGACGGTTTTATCGGTTTCCAGAGGCCAGTAATATTGATCAGCATGCCAGGGTGTGAAGCCTCCGCCGGGCTCTTTGTATAAAGCCTGATCGTGGTAAAGCCTGACCCCTTCGGTTTTCATCAGATCCGTGGCGATTTTTGCCACGCGCTTACTGAACACCAATTCCCGGATACGTTCATCAGTAGTCCACAAATTTCCCAATTGGATAAAGGCCTTCCCGTAGGTTGAGCGGTCTTGCATGGACTTGGTTTCCCGGTTCAATTCGTTCACTTTTTCAGTGATCACCTTGCCGAAATACTGGAGGGTCTCATCATTCAGTACCTGCCTGAGTTTGATGAAACTGTTTTCCTGGTAAAATGCGACCTGTTCTTGCGTGAGTGAATAGGGTTCCTGCAGGAAAGCATGGATCGAAGCTGGAATGGGAGTCATAAGTCACTAAAAATAAAACAAAACGCCAAATATGTATATATTTGAAACGACCCCAACAGGCTGCTGTCTTACCCCATTAAGGCATCAGCCATTTTTTATTTCAACCCAGGGTTATGAAGGTAGAAGAATTATTAGCTGAATACGAACATGCATATGCATGGGATGAAATGCTCGACAAAAACGAGGTCAGGAGCCATTATGGCCCCATCATGGAAAAGCTTGCTTCCATGGGTTTTGAATCGATTAAAAAACACCACGCGCAGGCCAGTGAACTCTTTATGAGCCAGGGCATCACCTTCACAGTTTACAGTGATGATGCAGGCATTGAAAGAATTTTTCCATTTGACATCATCCCACGTATTATCACATCGGATGAATGGAGTCATATCGAGAAAGGCATCAAGCAGCGGCTGAAAGCGCTGAATATGTTCCTGAAAGACATTTATCACGAGCAGAACATCATTAAGGACAGGATGATCCCGGCCTGGTTGATCGCGTCTTGTCCCCATTTCACGCGCGAAGTCTATGGCATTCATGTACCCTACGATCTTTACGTGCATATTTCCGGCATCGATCTGATCAGGGGGGAAGATGGCACTTTCTTTATTCTGGAAGATAACCTGCGCACACCCTCGGGCGTGTCTTATATGTTAGAGAACAGGGAGGTTACCAAACGATTGTTCCCGGGCCTGATCAATACCAATCGTGTTAGGATGGTGAATAACTATCCCCTGCTATTGCACGCCAATTTATTGAGCTTATCGCCGCGGAGTATCAGAAACCCGGTAGTGGTGATACTCACTCCCGGCATATTCAACTCGGCCTACTACGAACATACATTTCTTGCGCGGCAGATGGGTATTCCATTGGTAGAAGGGCGCGACCTGGTGGTGGTGAATCATAAAGTATTCATGAAAACCACGCAGGGACTCGAACAGGTAGATGTGATCTACCGCCGTGTGGATGATGAATTCCTTGATCCCATTACCTTTCAGCCCGACAGTATTCTGGGCGTAGCAGGACTGGTCGGTGCCTATAGAAAAGGAAACGTGGCCATTGTGAATGCATTGGGTAATGGCGTTGCTGATGATAAAGCGATTTACGCATATGTACCCAATATGATCAGGTATTACCTGAACGAAGAACCCATCTTGCCGAATGTGCCCACCTATTCCATGAACGATCAAATGCAGCGGGAACATGTTTTCAAGAATATGGAAAAGATGGTGATCAAGAGAACTAACCAGTCGGGAGGTTATGGCATGCTCATGGGCAACAAGGCAACAGAAGCCGAAATGGATTCTTTCAAAGCAAAAATCCTTGAGAACCCGAGAGAGTTCATCGCGCAGCCCATTATCAAACTATCCACCGTGCCTTGTTTTCTGGATGGCAAGATCACTTCACGACATGTAGATCTTCGACCATATGCACTGTGCGGACCGGGAGGCATTGAAATTGTTCCGGGAGGACTAACGCGTGTGGCGTTGAAAGAAGGCTCACTGGTAGTCAACTCATCACAGGGCGGTGGCAGTAAAGACACCTGGATCATTGATTAAAATTTTATGACGATAAAAAACATGCATGCTAAGTAGAAGCGCGGATGCTTTATTCTGGTTGAATCGTTACGTTGAACGTTCCGAAGGACTGTTGAGATTCCTTCATACCACCTATGTACTATCGCTCGATAAAGGGCCTTACGTAAACAACAGCTGGAAGATCTTGCTGGATATTTTTTCCACCCTGCCGCCTGAAGAAAAACTGGCGTTGGAAGATAATCCTGAAGATATTGTTGAGCATATCCTTCTGGCCTTGGACAATTCCAATTCGCTAATAATGATGTTGAACAGGGCGCGTGAGAATGCGAGAGGCATGCAGGATCATATCACCAAGGAAGTATGGGAACAGGTAAACTACACGTATCACAAGATCAATTCAAAATCGCTGCCGGCGCAATTAAAAAGCAATAACGAGATCCCCGCGATTGAGAGTCTCCTGAAAAATTGCCTGCTGTATACGGGGATTGTGGATAGCACCATGCCGAGAGGCATGAGTTGGAACTTCATGAACCTGGGAAAATATATAGAGCGCTGCATGCTGACCATCGATCTTATGGAAAAGCAGATCGTAGGGCACGATTTGTCGGAAGAAAAAGATATTCTCTATTGGCGCGGTCTTCTATTCTCGTTATCGGGTTATGAATTCCATTTAAAGAATTACCGGAGTAATGAAGCCAATTACAATGCCATACACCAGGTTGTATTAAATGCGCAGTTCCCACACTCGGTCATGTATTGTTTAGACCGGGTTCGAAAATACCTGGAAAATGTTGTCAATGAAAATGACTCGGCTGATCAGGCCGGGCTTATCAGACAGTTTGGCCGAATCTGCAGTGCGGTTGAATTTGCCGATGTAGAAATGATCCGCCAGGTAGGTGCACCAACTTATTTGTCGCAGCTAAGGAACAACCTGAATCAGTTTGCCTGGTCACTTAGTCAAACTTATTTTTCTTACTCTTAAGATCAACTATGTCTGTTTATAAGATCATCCATATCACCAAGTATCAGTATGAACGCCCCGTTACGGAGAGCGTCAACGAGATCAGGGTGTATCCGTATTTTTCGCAGGAGCAGGAGATTTTGCAACACGACCTTCACATCAGCAACTATCCCGATGTGCAGGTCTATATCGATTACTGGGGCAACCGGGTTGGTCTGTTCAACTTAATGGAATCACATCAGGAGCTGGTGATTGAAAGTAAACTAATGATCCGAACTACCAGGACCATGCCACCTGAAATACTGCCGCACGCAAATTTCCATTTTTTGAAAGATGAAGTGGCGCATAACCTGCAATTGATCGAACTCACTAAACCTGATTTCATCAGCAGGCAGGAAGAGATTCAGGAGATCTGCGATAAATTTTATGATGAAGAGAAACCCGTTGGGGAGATCGTACAGGAATGCAATGATTATATCTATCAGAACTTTGTTTATTCCAAAGGCATCACTACAATAGAAACAACCATAGATGAGATCCTCGAACACAAACAGGGTGTCTGCCAGGATTTCGCGCATCTGTTATTGCAGATCCTTAGGACCATGGGCATTCCCAGCCGGTATGTAAGCGGCTATGTTTGTCCGCATAAAAGCGGCATGCGCGGAGAAGGTGCAACGCATGCTTGGATAGAAGCATGGATACCCGGGATCGGTTGGGCGGGCATTGATCCAACGAACAATATATGGGTTACCAATACGCATGTAAAACTTGCGGTAGGTCGGAATTTTACGGACTGCAGTGTGGTAAAGGGCACGTTCAAAGGACCTGCAAAACAAGACCTGTTTGTATTTGTATCCGTAGGTTATGAAGATGGCCGAACCTTTGAAGAAACCAACCAGGTACAGATGGAAAGGCAAAAAAAAGCAGCTAAGGAAGAAGAACATGCGAAGGCCGCCGCTGACTTGCTGCAGCAGCAACAACAACAGCAGCAATAGAAATCTCCGTCGAAAATTGAATAAAAAAAAGGCACCAGCAGTGTTACTCCTGGTGCCTTAATAATATGCAAAGCGGTATTACGACATTCTCTGTCTGAATTCCATCTTCCTGCCGCCTCGGCGTTTAACCACTGGGCGGAGCGCATTGCTGTTGTTTTCCTCGCGGATCGCTCCTTTTGGTAACTCAACATGCCATGGATGATCAGAAATAACAGGAATGGCTGTTTTGATCAGCTTATGAATATCCCGCAGATATTCCTTCTCTTCTGAATCACAGAAAGAAAGGGCGATACCCATGGCGCCAGCACGACCGGTACGGCCGATTCGGTGAACATATGTTTCGGGAATATTAGGAAGTTCGTAGTTGATCACATGCGTGAGGTCGTCCACATCAATACCCCTTGCTGCAATATCAGTAGCCACCAGTACCCTGGTTCTGCCATTCTTGAAATTGGTCAGCGCACGCTGGCGTGCCTGTTGGGATTTATTACCATGAATCGCTTCAGCATGAACGCCTGTTTTGTCCAGGTCTTTCACAACCCTGTCAGCGCCGTGTTTGGTGCGGGTGAAAACCAGCACGCGTTTGATTTGTCCATCTTCCAAAAGGTGCATCAGCAGTTTACGCTTCTCACCTTTATCTACGAAGAACAGGGCTTGTACGATGGTTTCGGCAGTAGTAGCAACCGGGGTTACTTCCACTTTAACCGGATCCCTCAGGATCGTCTGCGATAAGCGCGCGATCTCTGTAGGCATGGTGGCCGAGAAGAACAGGGTTTGTCTTTCTTCAGGCAATTTAGAGATGATGCGTTTTACATCATGGATAAAACCCATGTCGAGCATACGATCTGCTTCATCGAGTACAAACTTCTCGATATGAGCGAGGCTGACGATTCGCTGCTGCATCAGATCGAGTAAACGACCTGGGGTAGCAATCAGAACGTCAACGCCATTGCGTAATGTATTTACCTGGGTGTGCTGTGAAACACCGCCGAAGATGACTGCGTGCCTGAGTTTCAATCCTTTTCCATAGGCCACAAAACTCTCTTCGATTTGGATCGCGAGTTCGCGGGTAGGGGTCAGGATCAGGGCACGAATTCCACGAGCGGGATTCTCCTGCTGACTCAGAAGTTGAAGGATCGGCACTGCAAAAGCGGCAGTTTTACCGGTTCCTGTTTGGGCGCATCCTAACAGATCGCGTCCTTCCAGCAATACAGGGATTGCTTGTTGTTGAATAGGCGTAGGGGTTGTGTAACCTTCTGCCTTAAGGGCATTAAGTATAGGCTCAATGATGCCTAATTGTTCGAATAACAAAATAAAAACGGTTTAAAAAT
>JANMHK010000241.1:0-10832 GCA_031375135.1 Sphingobacteriales bacterium
AACAGGAACGGATTCCTATCAGCGCCATCAAGGATCTGGTAAAGAATTCGCTGTTAGGATTATCGGATTGACGAATTGTCGGATTATTGAATTGGCGAATTGCCGGATTGTCGAATTATCGGATTATGCGGTTGTTTGATAAGAATAATAAATCCGGAATAGAAAATCCGCCAATTCGCCAATTCGTCAATTCGCTAATCGTACCAGCCCTACCCATTCTTTGAGGATCAGGGTCCATTTACTGAAAGCTTCCTGGGTGGGAATCAGGCTTCCCCAGCTAAATTCAGTGTCTACCGGGAGTACCCGATAGTTGCCAGGAAACGGCGTAGCATTAATTCCTGCTTTGGTAAATATTTTCATGGCCCTGGGCATGTGAATAGCCGATGTGATCAATAGGCTGGACGAACTCCCTGCAGAATCTAACAATAGTTTGCTGAACGCTGCATTCTCGATGGTATTGCGGGCATTTTTTTCGATAATAATATCTTTCCCGGGGATGCCCATTTGTTGCAAATTTTCAGCTACAAAATCGGCCTCATTATATCCTTTTTTGTTCACCATCATGGCATTGCCCCCACTGACAAGGATCTTTCTGATATGGCCTGTATGGTATAGTCTTGCTGCTTGTATAAATCGATCAGCAGCAGGACCAAAAAAACCTTTTTGCAAGCCGACATCATATCCTGCCATGCCTCCGAGTAAAATCCCCACATCGTAATTTGAGCCCGCTTTTAAGTCTACTGGTTTTGCCTGGTAGTTGTTCCAGATGTTGTCGATGATAAAGGGATTGGAGAAGAACAAAAAAAATAGAATCGCAATTCTTTTCAGCCATTTTTTGTGAACGTCATCATGCACAAGCATGTAGGCCAATACTAGTAGTAGGATCCATAAGAAAGGATCAAGGAGAAAGCCTATGATCTTGGATATGATGAACAACTGGATTGTGATTAGCCGTAAAGTTCGAAATGAATGTCTGTTTTATCGTAGCCCATTTCGTGAATATTGTGACGGGCATCATTGATCATGTTTTTCCAACCACAAAGAAAAAAATAGGCTGGGGGCTTATTATTCAATAATGCTTTATAGACATCGTGCACATAACCGGTATGGCCTTCCCAGGTTTCCCTGCTCAATGTAGGCAGGTACTCGAAGTTTGGTTCGTTGTGCTGGAGGGTTTTCATTTCCTCGAAGTATAGCAGATCGGCTTTCTTTCTGCAGCCGAATACCAGGAAGATCCGTTGATGGGGAATATGGTGACTGATAATATAATTGACCATGCTTCGAAAGGGGGCAATGCCAGTACCTGTGCAAATCAGGAACAGGTCCCGATCAAGTTGTTCCGGCAACGTGAATTTACCCTGGGGCCCTCTGAAAATAAGTTCTGAGCCAACCTCCCAATGATCGAATATGTATTCAGTTCCTTTACCACCTTCGGCCCTGACGATAACCAGTTCATAACAATTGGTGCCGTCAGGAGCTGATGCAATGGAATAACTGCGCCAACGCTCGGAGTTCTTTTCTCCAATGGGCAAGTCGAGGGTAATAAACTGCCCAGGCAGGAAATCAAACGAATCCAACTCGGGTACCTGGATCATGAACCGGTGAGTAAGGGGGGCTTCTTCTTCTATTGAAATAACGATACCCTTACGCCATGGTTGAACAGCCATTCACAAAAATTTGCATTAAGATATGTAAATTATTGCATCAGCATATCCGGAAGTTCCTGGATTTTATCAGAGGAACGGTATCCCGGTTTGCCATTTTTTGTATAACACACAACCACTTTTTTCTGACCCGTTATTTTTCGCTTATCCTTTGTCGTTATATTCAATTTCTCTCTTGGCATGATGTTCAGAATTTGATTATTCGTTGCCGGAATGAGAATTTTTTCTACTTGACCTGGAACCGATAATCCGGTTTCTGCATGGATCGGGCCTTTCACAATAGCCGTGTCAAAGGTGTATCGTTCGCCATTCAGCCACACCTCAGTGATTACGATTTTTTTACCTGCAGGTATCTCCAGATACAAGGGGTATTTCCAAAGCTCTTTTCTTTTCTCCTGCTTCACATTCCCATCCTTATCCATGGTAGCTTGTCGGGTTCCCGGAACGATCCGTTGTGAGAATACGTACAGTTTTTGGGCTTGGATATGATGGGCCAGGAATAGGCTGACGATGAGTATGATCGGTTTCATATGTTGAAGATGATGGACGAAGATAATTACATAAAAAAAGAGGACCGAAATCCTCTTTAAACTGTTAAGATTTAGTAAACCTTCGAACGAACTGATATTTTCGATCATTACTGGTGATGGTCAGGATATAAGCACCTCTGGGTAATGCGCCTACATTCACCTGTCCACTTCCATAGGCCGAGGTTTGGTTATGTAGTAACTGTCCGCCCAGATTATAGACCTGGACCTGTATGCTCCGAATATTCAGCATGTTTCCAGCCTGATAACTGATTATGTTATTGGTAATGGTAGGGAAGGCCTTAACGATGAAATTCTTATTGTCCCGAATGGGATCGTTCACACCAGTTGGCCCTGTGATCGCGTTTCCAATATTGGCGGCAAACATACCGTTGCCATGTGTACCGATCAGCAGGGTATTGTCTTTCCAACGATAGGCCAACGATTGAATGATGCTTGTATTCATCATGCCACCTGGTCCTCCATTTTCCCTGGTCCAGGCCGTGGAATTATCAGATATCGTTCTTGTGCTGAAGAGACCCACTGTTGTTCCTACATAATATTCTACGCCTGTGGTAGTTGCAACGATCTCACAAGATCTTATCGAAGGAAGATTGATGTTTCCTTCAATGGCTTGCCAAATAGGTGATGCTGCGGTTGCATTTCCTGTCCAGTAGATAGATACTGCATTGTAGTTGGAAACTACAGCCATGATGGTATCCTGATTTCTCGGGTTTACGGAAATATCGTTGATGACCACATTGGAAGGCATACCACCAGGGGTGATATCGACGGGCGCTGCCGTGGTTGTATTTGCTGGATCCCTTAAGCGATAGATTTTACCGTTCGATGTGCCGAGATACATCATGTTGTTGGCCGAATAAGTTCCGCGGGTAGTCGCGATAGAAAATATATCTCCGGTGAGCAATTGATCCACACCAGTTACCCTGGTCCAGGTGGAAGATGTAACCGTTGTTGGTGAGGTGGTTCTGTAAAGGGTGTCTTTACTTGGGAAATACAAATTGTTCGGGTTGTCTTCATCAAGATGGTAATAAGTCACAAAACGTTCTCTGCTGGTATTATCCGGAGTGATCAGAATGAGTCCGGTATTGTTGAAAAGCGCCAGTCGGTATAAACGTTGTTCTTGAGGCGATGCCAGCAGATATGGCTGGTTTGATGAGTTCCGGAACATATAGGTCTGGCCGCCATCACCACCAACAATAAAATAATGGTCATTTGAATCGGCAGGAAGGGCACCAAATATGCCTTCCCGATCACGGAAAGTAGTATTATTATCCTGGGCTCCGCCGAAAAATGTTTTGCTGCCTATTTTTGGATCTAAACCTACATGGTAGTATTGTAAGGTCTGGTATTGTATGTTGGCATTCTCCCAAAACACTTTTGCTGCCGTAGCATCATTGGTGACCGACAGGCCACCATCAGAAGCGGCGATCATTCGGTTTGGACTGGAAGGAGCAAATCGCAGGCGATGATAATCTACGTGGGCGACTCTATCGGGATCATCATAAGTTGTGGACACCTGGCTTCCAATATTTCCGCCCATGAAATAGGAATTGGCTGCAGTCTCAAAGCGATCGGAAGAACGAATGAGGGTAACACCCCCAACGTAAATAATATTGTTGTTGGTGGGATGTCCGATCACCTCCAAATCATATCCTCCCTGGGCAGAGAAAAAATTATCTACTGTACCATTTCTTTTTGCAACCAAAGCAGCATTTAGGTTCCTGCTCCAGGTTACGGGAGTTGTGGTAAGGTTGGCTCTGAAAAGATCTGCTTCAGGGACACCGGCACTAGCCTGCTGCGCGTTTTCTACCAGCACATAAAGGTCTTCGTTTGCAGATAAACCTAAAACAATCCTGCCCCAGCCATTGGCGCTGCCATCAACAAGACGTGAATCATATGCCCGCCAGCCCGGTACTGAATCGGCCTGATTTTGTGGTCCGCCGGCAATTCTTGTCCAGGTATTAGGATCACCAACTGTTGATGTCCACACACCTACCATTGGTCTGTCGGTGTTTCGGCCCGTAAAAGCTGCATAAAGTCTTGATCCTGATTTATTGATGAGTATATCTGTGATTCCGGTGAACGTGTTTGTGCTATTGCTGCGGAGAACATATTGCCAGGTTGCTCCACCATCGCGGGATCTCACAATAGAACCGTCTCCAGCTACATATAAGTGGCCGGTTACAGGGTGAACACTAAGGTTTACGGTAAAGTCAAAATCACTGTCGTAGCTAAATTCACTGGAGCTTCCTACAGTAGAAGCGAGTTTCGTCCAGGTAAGGCCGTTATCCGTTGATTTGAACATGCCATGTCCCAGTACAAGGGCATTTGGATAAGAAGAAGACGAGTTCGCTTCCCCCGTTCCCGCGTACCAGGTATCCTGGAAACCGGGGCGTGGATCCTGGGCCAAACAGGTTACACTTCTTACTTCATTGGAAGGATGTACAAAGGCCCAGGTAGTACCTCCATCCGTACTTCTAAAAATGCCGCCTTGCACGCCTCCGGATATAACTACCCGATTTGATGTTCCATTGAACCTGACATCAAAAGCCAAGGCCCTGGTTCTGCCACCTCGCTGGCTGGGGCCTACCGCACCATAGGTATTATTCACCAGTACGCTCTGGATACCAGAACGCCTGGAAGCAACCGTTTTGGAAAACTGGGACTCCAATCCCCTTATCCCTTCAGGGATTTGACCGGTATTTGGGTCCCTGGAAATAAACCATTCGTAATAGTCTCTTTTCCTGCCGGCTTCTTCTTCAAATGCTTCATCCTCCTCGGGGGACTCGTAACGGGTATTTTTTTCGCTTAGAAACCAAGCGCCTGAAACCAATAAAAAAACACAGGTGAGGGCAAGAATTATTCTTTGCATGCTATATCAGTAATGGGCAATTTAAATCTTTATCTCAAATATTTATCTTCTTGTCTAGTTAAATACAATCAAGTGGGGCAGAAGGTTTGTCCTATCTTCGCAAACCTTACACAAGGACCGGTTAAAACGTTGGTGGACAGATGAATCTGCAGGTGTTGTTGGACAAATTTTCTCAGAACCCCCGGATCAAATCGATTGCGGACAGGATATCTATGCCTGAAACTGCAAATCTCAGGCTAACCCACCTAACCGGAAGTGCTTCCCAGTTTATTCTTGCTGCCGTTTATGGCCATCCCTCCGCCGCTGCGCTGAATCACCTGGTTATATTGGACAATGCCGAAGAAGCCGCCTATTTCCATAATACGCTCGAAAATCTCACGGAAGCCCTCGACCTCTACTACTTCCCTTCCTCTTACAAAAACCGGAAAAATTTCAAACTGCTGAATAGCAGCCATGTTATGCTCCGGACCGAGTCCCTTACCCGTTTCAGTACAGATGGCAATAAGAGGATCATGGTTTGCTATCCTGAAGCGATTTTTGAAAAGGTGGTGCTTCCCAAGACCCTTTCACAGCATATCATCAGGGTCAAGACCAACGACACCCTGGATGTGAATGCCCTGATGGAGCGCTTTGTTTCCTACGGGTTTGAAAGAACAGATTTCGTGTACGAACCCGGCCAGTTCGCCATGCGGGGCGGTATCCTTGATATTTACTCTTTTGGCAATGAAAAGCCATACCGGATAGAATTATTTGGAAATGAAGTGGACTCTATCCGGATTTTCGATCCCGAAACCCAGCTTAGTGAACGAAAACTCCTGCAAGTAACCATCATACCCAATGTTGAAACGCAGTTTGATAACGAAGAGAAAATTTCCCTCCTGGATTTTTTGCCGGAGAATACGGTTGTGTGGGTAAAAGACAGGGCCATGTTACACGAAGGCCTGCTGAACCAGGAAGAGGACCTCGAACTGTTCTTACACCGGAATATAGAATCTGCCGAGACGCTTGACGAGGAAGTAGAGAAAACGGTGGTCAAGGCCGAAGATTTTGTCAAAGCATCCGAAGTAGACGAGTTGTTAGCCAAAAGAACAGTGATTGAGTTTGGACAGGATAGCGGGCATTCGGCCCGCACCTTTCCAGTGGAAGACGTATATGTGTTCAATACCCGGCCACAACCATCATTCAACAGACAATTTGATCTGCTGATCCGAGACCTGAGTTTATACGATAAAAAGAAGTTCAGCAGTTTCCTTTTCGCAGAGAATCCCAAGCAGCTGGAACGACTGCACGCTATATTCACCGACTTAAAAGCGGAGATTCATTTTACTCCGGTACCTGTTTCCATTCACGAAGGTTTTATAGACGATGATCTGCAGGTGGTATGTTATACTGACCACCAGATTTTCCAGCGGTATCATAAGTACAAGGTCAAACAAGCTTACAATAAGAATAAAGCAATGACCATCCGGGCCCTGCAGGAACTGCAGCCGGGCGATTTTGTGGTGCATATCGATCATGGGATCGGGGTCTTCAGCGGACTCCAAAAAATAGATTCAAATGGCCGTATTCAGGAAGCCGTAAGGATCATATACAAAGACAGTGATATTCTCTACGTAAATATCAACTCGATCCATAAAATATCTAAGTATACGGGGAAAGAGGGTCATGTTCCAAAAGTGAATAAACTGGGCAGTGATGCCTGGCAGAAACTCAAGGAGAAGACCAAAACAAAAGTCAAGGAGATCGCATTTGACCTCATCAGATTATATGCCCAACGCAAGGCCCAGCCTGGTTTCCAACACGCGCCTGACAACTATATGCAGATGGAGCTGGAGGCTTCTTTTATTTATGAAGACACCCCTGACCAGAGCAAGGCTACCGCTGATGTGAAAAAAGATATGGAAGCTCCTCACCCCATGGACCGGCTCGTATGCGGTGACGTGGGATTTGGGAAAACCGAAGTGGCGGTGAGGTCTGCGTTCAAAACCTGTTTAGATGGTAAACAGGCTGCCATTCTTGTTCCTACCACCATCCTTGCTTTCCAGCATTATAAAACCTTCAGTGAGCGGCTGAAAGATTTTCCGGTTACGGTGGATTATATTAATCGGTTTAAATCCGCCAAAGAGAAAAAAGAAACACTCCGGAAGCTGGAAGAAGGCAAAGTCGATATCATCATCGGGACCCATGCGCTCATTAGTAAAGACGTGAAGTTTAAGGATCTGGGATTGCTGGTGATCGATGAAGAACAGAAGTTCGGTGTAGGCCATAAGGAGAAGATAAAAACACTTAAAACAAATGTTGATTGTCTTACCCTAACGGCTACGCCTATCCCCAGAACGCTGCAGTTTAGCTTGATGGGTGCCAGGGATATGAGCATCATCAATACCCCTCCGCCCAACCGGCAGCCTGTACAAACAGAGGTGCTAGCATTCCAGGAAGATTTTATCAGGGATGCCATTTATTTTGAAACAGAAAGGGGTGGTCAGGTCTTCTTTATCCATAACCGCGTGCAGGGCTTGTCTGAAATGGCAGCGTTGATTCGTGGACTCTGTCCTGATCTCAGTGTTGGCTTTGCCCATGGCCAGCTCGAGGGTCATGAACTGGAAGAAAGGATCCTGGATTTTATCGATAAAAAATATGATGTATTAGTCTGCACCAATATCGTGGAGAGTGGAGTAGATATTGCGAATGTCAATACCATCATCGTAAACAATGCCCATCAATTTGGCCTGAGTGACCTGCACCAGCTTAGGGGCAGGGTGGGTAGGAGCAATCGAAAAGCGTTTTGTTATTTACTGGCTCCTTCCATTGCCGCATTGCCGACCGACAGCCGGAAAAGGCTTCAGACCCTGGAACAGTTTAGTGACCTGGGTTCGGGTTTTCAGATCGCCATGCGGGATCTGGACCTCAGGGGTGCCGGAAACCTATTGGGTGGGGAGCAAAGCGGCTTCCTGGTAGAGATCGGTTTTGAAATGTATCAGAAAGTGCTGGACGAGGCGATCCGGGAATTGAAACGGACTTCATTCAGGGAGCTGTTCAAGGACGAGATCCAGCAACAGGATGATTTTGTGCAGGATTGTACCATTGACACAGATCTTGAGATCCTTATTCCCGATTCCTATGTAGAGAATACCGCCCAGAGGCTGGCTCTATATACCAGGCTTGACAACAGTAAAGGGGAAGAAGAGCTAAGCGCTTTTTTTATTGAAATGCAGGATAGATTCGGTCCTATGCCGGAATCAGTGAAGGAACTTTTCACTACGGTCCGTTGCCGTAAGCTGGCTGTGGAGCTAGGATTTGAGCGAATGGTGTTGAAAAACTGGACGCTGCGATGTGTATTTGTCAATAATCCGGACTCGCCTTATTTTGAATCAGACACCTTCAATAAGTTGCTTAATTATGTACAAACACGCACCAATAAAGCGCGGTTAAAGCAGACAGGCCGGAATTTCATGTTGATCGTGGAGGACATCCGGACTATGGGGCAGCTGCTAGATTTTTTGGCCGACATGAAAAAGGAATAAAGAAGGCGTTGATTCATCAACGCCTTCTTTATGACCCTTCGGACTCAAATAATTTGCTATCAGTCTCTTACTTTTATTTTGCCAACTTCGGCACCTACATGTTTCGCCACATTTATTCCTTCATCTATAGATATGAGATAGTGAATACCTGCATAATATCTTGAGATTCCCGCATCTTGTGCGGCACTGAGCAGATTGGGAAAGTGTTTCTCTGGAAAGGTTCTGAAATCATAAGCTCTGTCTACTACAGGAACATTGTCGCCTAAAACGGTAGCGGCACTTATCATAGCAGATCCTGTTACACCCGAATGTGCTGCAGGATATTCAGGATGCGGCGGAGTGGGGATTAATGAATTCCAGCCTGGCTCAATGACTTTGCGTATGTAGGAGATGGGTCTAACCAGGTTGTATTTGTATTTGGACCTGAAAACAACAATGGATCCATCTCTCTCGCCGATTCCGGCTTTTGCATAGGCCTCCGCTGCCACATCGAGGGATGCTCCCGCCTGCTGCATACACTGTGTGATAATATAGAAATCATGTCCCGGAGGTGTATAACCAAGCCCATTGCCCTGGTCTATCCAGTGCCTGGCTGTTTGTTCTTGTCCCGTAGTATTTACCTTTTTCTGATCATATACCTGTTTCACCATTTTATAAAAATCACTGGACGGATTTTCAGAATATGCGTAAGGAAATGGTTTTGAAATGGCATCGTTGAGGGATGCTACCATGGTTGTTGCTTTACCAACGAATGCATTAATCGGCGGTGATACTAAGGCAGGTGGTGTAGGTTCCCATAGCCCTGGGCCTACCGGAACCATGTAACCCGCGCTGGAAATGATCATGTCATCTGTCTTATACCAGTTGAAAGTTGCTTTGGCTATGGCTTTTCCGTATGCCCTGGAACGTTCAGCAACAGCAGAACCCATGTCTGGCTTTTCCTGCGCATTATATTTTGCTTCCAGGTCATCAATCGCTTTTTTGTTGGCATCGGTTAATCCACTAAAGAAAAGCCTGGTCATATCTGCTAACGCCGCATTGGCGCAGATTACATAATTATACCCCTGGTTATTCTCCGGTTCAGGCATTTTGGGCATATTCCTGAGTTTACCATAAAAGCTGCTCGCACCGCGAATGCCTGGCCTCACAGATTCAAAGAGTCCTACACCAATGTACGCCCAATAAATACCGTTAAATGCAGAATTTCTTTCAAGCATGATCTTGAATTGAACTTTATACCAGTCGGTTGCCACGTCCGCCTTTTCCCTTTCCGCTTTACCTGAATTTGCTTTTCCTTCCGAATAAACGGTGAGATCATCCTTTTTTAGATCGGTTTTGGAACAGGAAACGATTAAGAGGATGGACAATGCCAGCGTGCAGATCGCTCTGAATTTTTTTAGTGTGTTTGTCATACCCAGTAGATTATATAGAAAGATATATTCCGGGCCTTCAGTTTCCCCGTTCAAATGAGCAGTATGATATTAGGGGCAGTGGTTAGAGGGTATTGCTGGGTGTTTGGCAAACCATCTTATGGGGTTCGTTCAAATAACTTGATCAAGGCGTCTTTCCTGCTTCTTGAAACGCTTACCGTAGCGCCGTCGCTCATCACCAGGTATCCACCTTCACCCCTCACATACTTGACGATCTCATTCAGGTTGACCATATAGGAATGATGCACCCTTGTAAAGATGGAGAAGGCAGCCAGGTGTTCCTCTATTTCTTTCAGTGTTCGGCATGCCGTGAGTTTTCTTTTATCCTTCAAAAATAAATGGGTGTAATTATCTTCTGCTTCGCACCTGATCAAAAGCTCATAGGGTATGAGTTCAAAGCCCTCTGCAGTGGGAATAGCAATTTTATGAAAGACGCTTTTCTTCTCCTGCATCCTGTCGATCAGGATCTTAATCTGTTCCTGGGAAGGGAATTGCGTTCTTTTTTCGATCTTCTTTACCGCTTCAACAAGATCGGTGGGATCTATGGGCTTGAGCAAATAATCCAGCGCACTGAGATGTATGGCTTTGACGGCATACTGGTTGAAACTTGTGGTGAAAATGACAGAGAACGGTATTTCTGTAAATTGTTCGAGTAATTCAAATCCGTTCATAAAAGGCATCTCGATATCCAGAAATACCAGGTCGGGTTTATGTTTTTCTATGGCCACAATGGCTTGCTTGGCGGAGGTACAACTTTCCAGCACCTTTACATCAGCACAGTTTTCCTGCAG
>JANMHK010000103.1:0-4776 GCA_031375135.1 Sphingobacteriales bacterium
TTTTCACGAAGACTTTCCTGCCACCAGTAATCTTCGCCGTTGCAGGATAAAATACTTTATCGGGTCCGGCAATGTCAAATCCATTCAGTTCCCCGGGGGCGTATAAACCTTCGCCTGCATAACTAAAGCTTACATAAACACCACTGTCTTTCACTTCCATGGAATCATACACCGGTCCGGAAAAATCTACCGCCTTATATCCATAGCTACTGTGTAGTGCATTAAATAGCAAGCGGTCTCCCACTTCCTTCTTTTTGGGTGGATGAATAACAACTTGATCGCCTATATCCATCGTAACCGCCATACCCGAATTGGGTATCAGATGCAAACACTGCAATTGCACTTCCCGCATAAAAGCTGCGTTATTACGCGCATCCATGCGATTGGTGCTATCGTACATGAAGGGCGCAATCTGGACATAATAAAAAGGGAAGTCCCCTATTCCCCATCTTGCCCGCCAATCTTTAACCATTGCTGGGAATAGCGCCTTGTATTGCTGAGGTCTGCTGGCATTACCTTCCCCCTGGTACCATAATACCCCCTTGATGGTAAAGGGTATCAATGGATTAATCATCGCATTAAAAAGAACGGTTGGAAAGCGGTTGCCGCGGGCAAGATCAACATTAGTGAGATCAATTGGTTGAATGGCACTCAACGATTCATTACTCATCCAGGCTTCAATCAGGCTCCCTCCCCAGGAAGTATGTATCAGGCCAACAGGAACATCCAGAATCTCCTGCAATTGTTTTCCGAAAAAGTATGCGATAGCACTAAAATTCTTAACTGTTTCAACACTGGCAGCTTCCCAGCCGGAATTTTTTCACAGTTCAAGCCTCGGTTCTTTACTTGCCTCGCGATCAACGGTAAATAATCTCAAGTTGATATTTCCTGCCGTAGCAATGGCATGTTGGGAACCCAAAACAGGCTGCCCAATATTACCCGCGACCGGCATGGTCATGTTTGACTGGCCGGAACAAAGCCATACTTCTCCAAACAGAATATTTTCAAGGAAAATGTTAGACTCGATGCTTTTAATTCTTATCGTTTGCGGCTTTCTGGTATTTGTAGTTTGAATCTTCACCTGCCAATTCCCGAGACTGTCTGCCATAATATTGACCGCATCTTTTAACCACGATGTGTTGATGGCAATTTTCTCTTTTGAATTCGCCCATCCCCAAAGGGTAATGCTGGTATTTCGTTGTAGTACCATGTTGGACGAAACAATTGCTGGCAATTTTATTTTGGCAAATCCAGCGTTTGAACAGATCAAGCAAAGAATGGCCAGAAAAGTAGTTATTATTCGGATTTTCATGTGTCGTATGATTTGATGATGCCAGACATATCTATTTTTTATTTATTGAAGGCCCTTGCACTTCTGCTTTGTCAGAATAATCTATAGCGCCATCTTTTGTTAATTTATACCCCCATTTATCGATATAGTAATTTCGTGGCATGAACTTGTCCCCTGCTTTTTTTAACTCTGCCTGAAGCGACATTTCCATGTCACGTTGCAATTGTTGATATTCCGGCACGTTAATAAGATTATTGGTCTGAAGCGGATCGATCTGATGATCAAAAAGCAACCATGGACCTTCAAGGCTTTTGACATAGGCATAGCGGCTGGTATAAATCCCCCGGTATTCGTCTGCTTTTCCTGCAAAAGGAGAAACATTCATCACGAGTGCAGCTTTGTCCTTTCTAATTTCCGGATGACCAATTACCCCGGCCATGTTTTCGCCGTCAAGCTTGTTTGGAATTTTCAATCCAGAGATCGATAAAAGAGTGGGAAGTACGTCAACAACATTAATGGGTGCATTAACTTCGATTTTGTTTCGCCCATACCTGGCAGGAAAACTTAGTAGAAAGGGAATTCTTACTGATTCAGACCATGGAACCTGCTTCTGCCGTGGCGATACACCATGCGAGCCCATCATCTCACCGTGGTCGGAAGTAAAAACAACAATTGTATTATCAGAGAGACCAGCTTCACTAATTGCTCGCTGCAAATCACCAATACATTTGTCGAGGGCAAGAATATGGGCATAATATCCAACCGACTCTTTCCTTGCGACTTCCTGCATTTCAACCGGAACATTACCGCGAAGAATGATCTTATCCTGGGGGAATTGGTCTTGAAACTCTTTAGGGGCACTTGCATGAGGAAAATGAGGTGCTCCCCAAGCCAGTACCAGGAGAAACGGTTTATCTCCAGTGGCCTTCTGCTTTATATAAGATATGGCATCTTTGGTTTCAGCGTAAGGTCCATATCCTTCCCAATATTTCTTCTCTTTGTCATCCCCTTCGTAATACAACAGGTTATTGTATTCGTGTGAACATTCCAGGGCTTTCCAATAATCAAAACCCTGTCTGCGCTGGGGTGGAGTGTATGAGGACCTTCCCATTCCATCAAGATGCCATTTTCCAATGTAGCCGGTGTTATAACCTGATTTCTTGAAGATCTCTGCCATGGTTTCTTCTTCTTCCGGCAAGTGGATGTCGTTAAAGATCATACCGGTAGTAGTGGGATATTTTCCTGTCATGAGTGCAGCCCTGTAGGGTGTACAAACCGGCGTCACTGAAATCGCGTTTCTGAAATTGACAGCCTGGCCAGCCAACCGGTCAAGGTTCGGTGTTTTCCCAATTAAATTTGGATCCCCGCTATAACCACTTGCCTGGGCGCGCCATTGATCAGCTAACACAAAAATGATGTTAGGCTTTTTGGTCGCCATCAAATGGCTCTTCTTTCTATCGATATTTCTGAAAGAAGCTAAATATCCAATTAGAACTATTACTGAAATGATTAACCTCATACTCTTTTCATTTACTCTGGCATTGTTGTTAAAACGATCTCTGCTTTACCCATCAAGCCAGATTTTAACAAGGGTGTGTTTGGTTTGAACTTCGATCTTAGATTTGTATTCGTATATTTTTCTGATCCGTTTCTTACATCGCCGACAATCCTGTTATTCCATGTATTAATAACCTGAACTGTAATTTTATTCGGCCCTGCTTTCAGGTATGGAGTAATATTGCATTTATATGGAGGAGTCCACACAATACCACAGTCTTTATCATTCACAAAAACGCGCAACATCTCCTGGACATCTTTAAAGCATACGAAGGCTGTGGCCCCCGTCCCTAATGCCCCATCTGGAATAGAAAATTCTCTTTCATAGGTTGCTAAACCAGAGTAGTATTTAATTCCGTCATTGTCGATCTCTGACCAACTTACAAGGCTATCCAATTTATAGGATGCTGGCGCACCGATAATGGGACTAAACTTTATATTCCAATTGTAACTGATATCGAAAGATTCCTTCTTGACTATTCTGCCATCCCGTTTTTTACTGAATCCAAACTGCAAATCATACCTTAATGCGGCGTCGTTTTTTCCAGAGGTCTTATTACTAAACACGACAAACCTGGAGGCCAGGGGGTCCATGACAAAATCAATGCTTATTCCGTTATCCACTTTCTTGTATTCCAACTTTCGCTGAATTAATCCGGTTTCAGCATCCCAGAGTTCAGGCACTTTGTTTTTATCCACCCTGAATACGCCAGTCAGTGTTACTGTTTCAGTGGCCGTATTAGACACAAAATAGATGTCCTGCGATTTAGTCTTTTGATGAATGTAATCGATTCGCCGGTCGGAATTATTGACTCCTTTTACTTCAAAATCAGGTGGTATGTTGAGTTCATCAAGAACTTGCTTTACAGACTTCCCCCAGTGGACAGTTCCCTTTCCGTACTTATTGGATAGCACGGTCTTTCCGTCTATTTTGCCCCATATTCTGTCGGCAATTGCCATAACTTCTTTATCGCACTGAGGATAATTTTTCAAAGAATTAGACCGGAGCGGTTTTCTGCCAATAATGATGGCGCCGTTGTAAATTAATTTTTCCAGGGTCTGTAATACTTCGATCGATATGTCAACCCGATCGGGAAGCAACATCATTTTATAGGATTGTCCGGATGGCAAAACGATCATCCCGTTTTCAACCTTTGCATGGTTGGTAATAATGTCCCTGTTTATATAATCATAATCGTAGCCTTCCAGTTTTCCCGGGTCAACCGGTTTTGGAACGCCGCAGTGCAGGCAGGTGCCCTCTGGATATCTGGGAAGAATGTTAGGATCAATTCGTCTTGCTGGAACCTGATTGGGTGCCTGATCGCCATAATATATGCAGAGATCTCCAACAAAATTTCCCTGTCTCAGCATATAAGAACACCTGCTCAGGTAATCCATAAATGGTCTGGCCATTCCCCACCAGGTTGTGTTAACATTTATATGCTCGCCTGCGTGATAAGCAAAGCCGGGTTTGCCTGCTATTGCCGGGCTATGGGCAAAATTGTGAAACACAACTTGATTAAGGCCTGCGCAAAATGCGATATCAAAAATCTGTTTAAAGTCGGTAGGACCATGTTGCCAATTTTGCCAGCCGGTGAGGGATTCTGCAGCTACTAGTTTTTTACCATAGATATGAGCGGCACTCGCGGCCTCCTTGGTGACCCAGTTCTTTTGCCTGTTCCAGAACTCGCCCATAGGAACATCAGAATTACCAAGGGCCTTCAGGGGATCAACCCTGGCGTGTCCTCCGTGTCCGGCTTCGGAATACAACTCCATGCCATTTTTATGGGCAAGCTCAACAGATTGCCCAAAATGATTTTCAATAATCAAATCACTGACAAGCCGGTTGTAGTCGCCCAGAAATCGTTCTGCCAAACTACTGTCTGTACTTCGGTATCCCTGAAGAATCGGTAAAAAGGGTTTAGGGT
>JANMHK010000109.1:0-7639 GCA_031375135.1 Sphingobacteriales bacterium
TATTATCAATATCTTCATTATCATCGAGCTCCTGCTTTAACTTTTTTTCGCCGCCCCGGGCGAGGAACATATGCATCCAGTTATTATGGGTTGATGGATTAGCAGAAGTTTTGCCCATGTAATCGTAGCTGTTGAATACATAGCCTGTTTCTTCTGCCAATTCCCGGGCGATAGCAGATTCAAGATCCTGATCCGTAGCATCTACACAGCCTCCCGGTATTTCATACATCGTCATCCCGGCTGCATGCCTGTACTGTCGTTCCATGATGAACAATCCGTCATGTGTAAGGGCCACAGCGGTAACCCATTCCGGAAACTCATAGACATAATAAGGATCAACGATCTTACCATCCGGACGTTCGCAAACATCTTTGCGAACGGTGAACCAAAGATCATGAAACAGGTACTCGCTCTTTAAGGTCTTCCACTCCATAGTTTAGAATCTGTTTCCCGTTATATACCAGGAATATGTTTACCAGCCCATCCTTTCCCTCAGACTGGTTATATGAGCAGTATGATGCCGGCCATGCCAGGCATAGAGGCCCAACAGAAACCACAAGGACATGGACCTGTTGTGTTCAGGATGTACCACGTTCCTGTTCCAGTCTTCTTCCTGCATATGTTTTACAAGATCATACCAGCGATTGTGCAGGGCGTGAAGCAGGGTAAGAGAAATATTAACAGCAAGGTTATAATCGCTCATTTTTGCCCACTCTTTTTCTGCATAGGGTTTAATAACTGGATCATGTTCAGTCATGCCCAACTTGAACCTGATAAAGGCGTTCATATGGCTGTCGGCCACGTGATGTACGAGTTGTTTCACGCTCCATCCATCTTCCCGGTAGGGCGTATTCAGCTGCGCCTCGTCGAGGTTCAGGATAGACATTTCCAATTGTCGTGGCAGGAATAACAAATCTGTTAGCCAGGCTTCTTTTTGCTTTTCAGAATAAGGCTGGGGTTGATACTTCCCTATGGGATAGCGTGGGTCGATAACTGTATCCATGATGGTTAATTTGTAACGATATCAAGAAGTTCCACATCAAAAATAACCATGGCACCACCGGGGATCACGTCCCTTGAACCCTGCTCACCCCATCCGAGTTGATATGGAATATAGAATTTGAATCTTGAACCCACTGGCATTAGTTGCAGTCCTTCGGTCCAACCCCTGATCACTTCATTAAGCCTGAAAGAAGTAGGTTCACCGCGATCGCGAGAACTATCGAACTTAGTACCATTCAGCAAGGTTCCCGTATAGTGTACTTTTACCACACTGGTATCAGCTGAAGGTTTCGGACCTGTACCCATAGTGAGTACTTCATATTGCAAGCCGCTGGGAGTCACTTTAATTCCGGCCTTCTTTTTATTCTCTGCCAGGAATTTCTCGCCTTCATCTATCGTGGGCTTCACCTTGGCGCTCGTCATTTTCTGCATTTCACGCCTTACGATCTCATTGGCGGTTTCCGGTGTCATGAGTGGCTTTGAGCTGATCACATCTGAAAATCCTTTCCCCAATAACTGGGAATTCACTTTGCTGATGCCCTGGGTTTTGAAGAAAGTACCATCGAGAACGCCGATGGCATAACTGAGGCTATCCATGGCATTTTTCATAGCAGGAGCAGCTGCTGCTGTGGCTGGTTTAGCAGCCGTAGCGGGCTTGGCCGGGGTTGCGGGTTTAGTGGCAGGCTTGGTTTGAGCAGCAACGGACAGGGCAAAAAACATGAATCCTAAAATCGAAATTGTTTTCATTCTGTTTACTTTATTCACACTGGTTGATTATAAGCCATGCCCCGTCAGTTGTATAAATACATCTTCAAGGCTGGCGGTTTTTACTTCTTTTTTCCTTTCAAATCCTGTCGCCACCAATTGGTCGATCAGGTGATCGGGAGCATCAAGGGCAATGATCTTGCCAAGGTCCATGATCGCTACGCGATCACACAGATACTCAGCTTCTTCCATATAATGCGTGGTAATGATCACGGTAGTTCCTTTCTCCCGGATCGTCCTGATCATATCCCAAAGGTTGCGACGGGCTTGGGGGTCCAGACCAGTGGAAGGTTCGTCGAGGAAGATGATCTTTGGATGATTGATCAGGGTAGTTGCAATGGCAAAGCGTTGTTTCTGTCCACCGCTCAGGTCTTTATAAAAAGCATTAGCCCTGTCTTCCAGGTTTACCATGGTCAGCAGCTCCATAGGATCCCTGTGTTCGTCGTATAAGCCATTGAACATCCGGATCAGCTCCGTCAGTTTAAGCCCCGGATAAAAACCGGAAGTTTGCAATTGAACACCGATGATCCTTTTAATCAGTGCCGGGTCTTCGTCCAGGGAATATCCCCCGATGGTCACCTGGCCCGATGATTTCTCCCGGAGGGTTTCCATGATCTCAAGGGTAGTGGATTTGCCGGCTCCATTGGGTCCCAGCAGGCCAAAGATCTCCCCTTCCATCACATCAAAGCTGATTCCCCTCACGGCTTCGTGTTCACCATATCGCTTTACAAGATTTCTTACTTCAATGATCGGATGCTTCACCCTTGTTATTTATTAATATATGTTTCCAGTTCTTCCATCATCCCGCTACTACCCGCAAACATTGGGCTTCGCTGGTGCAACTGGGTGGGTTGGATCTCCAAAATGCGTTGCTCACCATTGGTAGCCTTACCGCCAGCTACTTCAAAGATAAAGGCAAAGGGATTGCACTCATACAAAAGCCTCAGCTTGCCCCCGGGTTTATCGCGGGTTCCCGGGTACATGAAAATCCCACCCTTGATCAGGTTTCGGTGAAGGTCGGCCACCATACTGCCAATATACCTTTGCGTGTATGGTCCCCCGTTAGTAGCATCTTTTTTCTGGCAAACGGTGATGTATTGCTGAACACGGTCATCATACTGGAAAAAGTTTCCGTGGTTAACAGAATAAATCTTTCCAAATTCGGGGCATTTGATATTCGGATGACTTAGGGTATACTCACCTATTGAGGGATCCAGTGTAAAACCGTTCACGCCCCTCCGAGTTCCGTAAACCAGCATGGTTGAAGATCCGTAGACTACATAGCCCGCAGCCACCTGGTTAATACCCGGTTGAAGAAAATCTTCTTCAGTTACCGGGGTACCCAGCGGAGTTACCCTTCTGAAAATGGAAAAGATGGTCCCGATGGATACATTCACATCAATGTTACCACTGCCATCAAGGGGATCAAATAGACAAACATATTTCGAATTATTGCTGACGGGGTCATCAAATGCAATAAAATTGTCCAGCTCTTCACTGCCGATCCCGGCGCAGCTGATCCCATGCTTCAATACCCCCATGAGCTGGTTATTGGCAAAAACATCAAGCACTTTTACGTCTTCCCCCTGCACATTGACTGAACCAGCATCCCCTAAAATATCCACCAGGCCTGCCTTATTCACCTCCACATTTACCCTTTTCGATGCCAATCCGATATCCCTGAGCAGACTGGCCAGTTCGCCCGTAGCATGGGGGAAATTGCGCATTTGCTGGATCGTGAATTCGTCAAGTGTCTGGACCTTTCTGTTAATCATTTGGATCAGCTTAGGTTAAGGCAAATATAAGATTTAGTTATCGGCCTTTCGTTGAGCCAATCAGCTAATTAGCCAATCAGCCAATTGAATATATTTGCGCCATGAAAGTATTCAAATTTGGCGGCGCCAGTGTCAGCAGCATTGAAAAGATCCAGAATACCGCAGCCATACTCATGGGTTTCAAGAATGAACCCTTGTTGATCATCATATCAGCCATCGGCAAAACAACCAATGCGCTCGAGAAAGTGGCAGAAGCTTTTTTTGCCGGAAAGAAAGAAGAAGCGCTCGAGCTGTTCAGGCAGGTTCGGGGGGTGCACGACGATATGGCAAAATACCTGCTGGTCAAAAATGCCCTGGAAACAGAGCAGAGAATGAACGATTTCTATACTGAAGTGGAATGGCTGCTGCACGACAAACCCGTGCAGGAATACGATTATTATTACGATCAGATCGTATGTATCGGTGAACTTCTATCAACCACCATCATCAGTGCTTACCTGAACGAGGAAGGCATTCATAATGTTTGGGCCGATGTAAGAGATAGTTTTCGTACCAACGATAATTTTAGGGATGCCGATATCGATTGGGCGTTCACCACAAACCAGATCGATCGAAATATTGTTCCGCTGATCACGGAACATGAAATGGTGATCACGCAGGGATTTATTGGGTCCACGGATGAAAATGAAAGCACTACGCTCGGCCGGGAAGGGAGTGACTATACCGCAGCTGTTTTTGCAAACATCCTAAATGCCGAAAGCCTGACGATATGGAAAGATGTCAAGGGTGTGATGAATGCCGACCCCAAGGCCTTTCCCTCGGCTGAAGTAATCAGCGAGCTTAACTACGGTGAAGTGATCGAGATGGCCTATTATGGCGCCCAGGTGATCCATCCCAAAACCATCAAGCCCTTGCAGAATAAAAATATTCCCCTGCTGGTGAAATGTTTCCTTGACCCTGATCTGCCCGGCACGATCATTCATACCGAAACCTCGAAGAACCTGCCTCCTATTATCGTGATCAAGAAAGACCAAGTATTTCTGCAAATGCATACCAAGGATTATTCCTTTGTTGGAGAGAAACCAATGAGTGGCCTGTATGATCTTCTGGCCAGCCTGCACATGAGTCCAAACCTTATTCAATCCGGCGCGGTTTCTATTCGGTTGTGCCTGGACAACCGGGAGGACAAGATAGAGAAACTGGCACACGCTGCGGGTGATGTATTCAACGTGGAAATAGAAAAAGGATACATGCTGCTAACTATCAGGCATTATCAGAAAGCGCTGTTAGACGGAATGACGAGTGGCAGGGAGGTCAGGCTGTTGCAGCAAACACCTGAGACGGTGCAATTACTGATGAAGGATTCAATATAAAACGTACTCGCCCTTGGTGTTTACCCCAACTACAGGTATCTGTTTGGTGACATCAAAGAAATCATAAGCCTGTTTCATCGTTTTCTCGAAATCACGGAGTTCACTATCGTCACGCATCAGCCTTTCGAGATAAGCCATGCTTTTGACATTATTGAACCTTACGGGGAATATATGTACAGGGATAAAATCCTGCCCATTGTTTCGGGCATGGGTTGTCAGGATATACAACTCCTCGATCTGGGGATTGGTAATGGGAATGCAACCCTGGGTGACACAACTGCCATGGATATAAATGTCTCCGCCCGGTTGAATGGAATCTGCAAGGATCTTATCAGCTGCATTTGGATAATTCAGCCCCAGGGAAAGATGGTAGGTCGAATTGGGTTTGAATTCATTGATATAATAAAAACCCTCGGGTACCTGATAATCTCCCTCTATGCGTTTTGGACCCAGCGTACCTGCTAAAGCACAAACCTTGTAAGTTTTAAACAATTTGAATTCGTCAGTATAATTCGACTTTACCCAAACCTCCATTTCACTGTCGTACTTAAATGAACGGATATAAACATATTTCGCTGGCCATTCAATCTGCTTTGCAGCGAACTGTTTTTTCAACGTGTCTTCTTTCCGTCTGAATACATCAGAAACTTTACCGAAGGACTTCTGGTAATCCACAAATGAGTTCTGCGCGAACGAACCCATCAGGATAAACATGAAGGTGGAGGTAAGGAAGAATTTGTTCATAACTTGTGGTTATGTAAAAATATATGCTTTAGTTGATATTGAAAAGCATAATTCGATAAATAAAACCATTTTGTCGACGAGTGAGTTTTTTAACGGCCTTAGGAACTGTTATCTAGTCGGTTACCTCCGTTGCAGAAACACACGTTAAAGGTTACCTCTCATTTCCTGTTCACGTTCAATGGCTTCAAATAATGCTTTGAAATTTCCTTTACCAAAACTCTTTGCTCCCTTACGCTGGATGATCTCATAAAACAGCGTAGGCCTGTCCTGTACTGGCTTTGAGAACAATTGCAGCAGGTAGCCTTCCTCATCCCTGTCCACAAGAATACCCAGTTCTTTCAATGGTTCAAGGTCCTCATCAATATGGCCTACACGGTCCAGCAGATCGTCGTAGTAGGTTACGGGCACCTGTAGAAATTCAACTCCGCGCTTACGTAATTCCGTTACCGTTTTAACAATATCATGAGTAGCCATAGCCACATGTTGAACTCCTTCGCCCTGATAAAATTCTAAATACTCTTCAACCTGGGATTTCTTTTTTCCTTCCGCGGGTTCGTTGATCGGAAACTTAACGTATCCGTTCCCGTTACTCATCACCTTACTCATCAAGGCTGAATATTCTGTGGAGATATCATTATCATCGAACGTGAGAATATTCCTGAAACCCATTACGTCTTCATAAAATTTCACCCAGGGATTCATCTGGTTCCAACCCACATTTCCTACGCAGTGATCAACATATAATAGCCCTGTTTCTTCTGTTTTGAAATAGGGATTTGTCCATTCCCTGAACCCGGGCATAAAGGGGCCGGTATAACTTTTACGTTCAATAAAAAAATGAAGTATATCTCCGTAAGTATGTATTCCTGAGATGATTAGTTCGCCGAATTCATCTTTTAGGACCTCTGGTTCCCGACAGCTTTTACCGCCACGTTTTGTTGTTTCTTCCCAGGCGCTTTTCGCATCGTCTACTTTTAAAGCAAGCACTTTTACCCCGTCGCCATGCTTCTCCACATGGTTCGCAATTTCGGTTCCCGGACGCAGGGAAGATGTGAAAACGAAAGTGAGTTTTTGCTGTTTGACCACGTAGCTCAGTTTATCTTTCACACCTGTTTCAGGACCCGCATATGCGGCGGCCTGGAATCCAAAGGCGGTCATATAATAATGGGCGGCCTGTTTTGCATTTCCTACATAGAATTCCACATAGTCTGTCCCCTGCAAGGGCAGGAAGTCAACAGCGGCGTTTTTTTGTGAGTCAACAGCTGTGATCATAACATTTGCTGAAAGATTAGACTTTCAGTCCTCAAAATTAGATATTAATTATCTTCACACCCATGAAAGCAGGAATCTTAGGCGGCGGTCAGCTTGGAAGGATGTTATTACAGGAAGCCGCCAACTACCAGGTTGACACCTGGGTGATGGAAAAAGACAGGGATTGTCCTGCTGCGCACCTCTGCCACCATTTTATTGAAGGGGATATCAGGGATTTCGATGCGGTGTATGCTTTCGGCCAGTTGGTGGACGTATTAACTATTGAAATCGAGAACGTTAATGTAGAAGCACTCGAACGGCTTGAAGCGGAGGGCAAGACCATCATTCCAAGGCCATCAGCTTTGAAGACCATCAAGAATAAGATCTTACAGAAAGAATACTATAAGGAACACAGCATCCCTTCTCCTGCCTTTGTGGTTACGCAGAACAAGGAAGAACTTTTTTCCCAAGCCGATTTTCTACCTGCCGTTCATAAACTGGGCATGGGTGGCTATGATGGAAAAGGTGTGCAGTTGATGCACAAGCGGGAAGACATGGAAAAAGGCTTTGACGGGCCCAGTGTGCTGGAAAAAATGATTCGGATTGATAAGGAGATTGCCATTACCGTCGCGATTGGCCAGAAAGGAGAGCATGTGATCTATCCCCCGGTTGAGATGATCTTCGACCCTTACCTGAATCTGCTGGATTATCAGCTTTGTCCTGCTGACG
>JANMHK010000153.1:0-2073 GCA_031375135.1 Sphingobacteriales bacterium
GGAGAAGTGAAAGCAAGAAATGAAAACCTGATACAAGGATAATCCGTGGAGGCTGAAGAAATCAGATCTGGCCGAGGTCAACCTGATTTCGGATAAGGTCATCAAACACATCGCGGCGCCTTACAAGATGGTTCTCTCCGTTGAGCACCATTACTTCGGCTGGGCGTAAGCGTGAGTTGAAGTTGCTGCTCATTTCAAATCCGTATGCCCCTGCGTTGTAGAACACGAGGAAATCGCCTTCCTTTACTTCGTTTAATTTGCGGTCCCAGGCAAACGTATCTGTTTCGCAGATATGTCCAACTACAGTATAAATTCTTTCTGGTCCCGTGAGGTTTGAGATATTGGCGATATGGTGATATGCGTCGTAGAACATAGGGCGGATGAGGTGGTTAAACCCGCTGTTGACGCCAACAAAAACGGTAGCCGGTGTTTGCTTGATCACGTTCGCTTTAACAATAAAATAGCCAGCTTCGCTAACGAGGTATTTGCCTGGTTCGAACCAGATCTCCAGTTTTTTGCCGGATTCTTTCTCAAAATTTTGGAATGCTTCAGCAACTCTGCTGCCGAGATCCTTCACATCAGTTTCCGGATCGCCGGGCTGGTATGGCACTTTGAATCCGCTTCCGAGATCGATCAGTTCAAGATCGGGAAAATGTTTAGCGAGGCTGAACATCACTTCAAGTCCTTCCAGAAAAACGCCGATATCTTTTATTTCCGAACCGGTGTGCATATGGATACCCTTCACCCTTACTTTGGTTGTTTTGACAACCCGTTCTATATGCCTGATCTGGTGAATCGAAATACCGAATTTACTGTCGACATGGCCCGTAGATATTTTGAAATTTCCTCCTGCCATAATATGCGGGTTGAACCGAATTAAGACCGGGTAGCTGCTGCCGAAGGTATTTCCGAATTGTTCGAGGATCGAGATGTTATCGATGTTGATATTGACGCCGAGGTCTTTGGCCTGTATATATTCAGAAAAATCTGTGCAGTTGGGTGTAAACAGGATGTCTTCCGGTTGAAAACCCGCTTTCAATCCGAGTTGAACTTCATTGATGCTGACGCAATCGAGGCCAGCTCCCAGGCTTTTAATCAGGCGGAGGATGTTGATATTGGTCAGGGCCTTGCATGCATAAAAGAACTTAGCTGAAGTATCTTCGAATGCGTCTTTGAGTTGTTTATACTGATAGGCGATACGTTCGCCATGATATACGTATACGGGGGTGCCAAATTGCCGGGCAATTTGTTCTAACTGATCAGCGCTTAGGACGATTGGCTCATTGGCTAATTGGCTCATTGGCTAATTGTTTTTTTCAGGATCCTGTTCGTCTTCCTCGTTATCATCATCTTCCTCACTTCTATCTTCCTCCGTTAATTCATTATCCGGTTCAACATCTAACTCACTAGCCGGCTCACTTGCTTCCTCATTGACTGCGATCAACTCCCCTTCTTCAGAAACCAGTAAGCTAGAACCTTCTTCCACATCGAAATGGTC
The DNA here is from genome assembly GCA_031375135.1 of Sphingobacteriales bacterium. GTDB lineage: Bacteria > Bacteroidota > Bacteroidia > Chitinophagales > Chitinophagaceae > Pollutibacter. The sequence goes on from JANMHK010000153.1 coordinate 1,499, forward strand.
AGCGTTCACCAGTGTTGGTTCAACAAACTGCTCGGCGAGTACTTCATTTATACGTGGAAGTTCGTCGGGCGTATTGATGCCGAAATAATCCATGAAATGCCGGGACGTGTTATAGATAAGGGGCTTGCCCGGCATGAGTTCATTTCGGCCACTGATCACGATCAATTCTTTTTCCAATAATTTCTGGATGCTGTAATCGCTGTTTACACCCCGGATGGCTTCGATATCGCCTTTGGTGATGGGTTGCTTGTACGCAATAATGGCCAATGTTTCCAGGGCCGCTGAAGACAGTCGTTTTAAGAACTTGTCTCCATTCAGCTGGGCTATGGTCTTATGGTAATCCCTTTTGGTCAGGAACTGCCATCCCCCGCCGCTCTGCCTCAGTTCAAAAGGATAGAATTCAGAATCATATTTTTCCCGGATGCCATCAACGCAAGCTTCAACCTGATCGAGCGTGATCTTATCTTCCATAAAACCGAAGGCGTTATTGACCAGTTCCACCACGTCCATGGAAGTCAGTGGTTTTTCGCTGGCAAAGATCAGCGCTTCTATATGCAGAATGAGGTTAGAGATTT
>JANMHK010000164.1:0-6145 GCA_031375135.1 Sphingobacteriales bacterium
AGGCCTATTCTTCCGAGAAGGTAAACGGCGAGCCGGCGAAGAAGTTCTATATTGAAAGCTACGGTTGTGCGATGAATTTTTCGGATAGTGAAATCATTGCGTCCATACTGGAAGGGGAAGGATTTGGGGCAACAAGAAATGAAGAAGAAGCTGATCTGATCTTTCTCAATACCTGCTCGATCAGGGAAAAAGCAGAACAAACTGTCAGGAAAAGACTAACTGAATTTAAAAGACTAAAAAAGATCAACCCGGCGCTGGTCATAGGAATGCTTGGCTGTATGGCGGAGCGGTTGAAAACGAAATTGCTGGAAGAAGAGAAGCTGGTTGATATCGTGGTTGGTCCTGATGCTTACCGAAGTTTACCAATTTTAATTAACCAGGCCGATGAAGGTCAGAAAGCCGTAAACGTGTTGCTCAGCAGGGAAGAAACCTATGCTGATATCGCGCCAGTGAGGTTAAACAGCAATGGCATTAACGCTTTCGTCAGCATCATGAGGGGGTGTAACAATATGTGTTCCTTCTGTGTGGTTCCGTTCACCCGGGGAAGGGAAAGAAGCCGCGATGCATTTTCCATTGTGGCAGAATCTAAGGATCTGTTCGATCGCGGATACCGTGAGATCACTTTATTGGGCCAGAATGTTGACAGCTATTATTGGCGTAACCCTGAAACCAGTCAGGATGTAAGTTTTGCCATGTTGCTGGAAATGGTAGCTTCCATCGATCCGTTATTGCGTGTACGTTTCAGCACCTCTCATCCAAAAGATATTACGGACGAAGTATTACGCACGATCGCCGCATACGAGAATATCTGTAGATATATCCATCTTCCTGTCCAGAGCGGATCCACCAGGATCTTGCAATTGATGAACAGGACATACACCAGGGAATGGTATCTGGCCAAAGTAAAAAGGATCCGGGAGATCATGCCTGATTGTGGGATCAGCTCAGATATCATCACGGGGTTTTGCACGGAAACCGATCAGGATCATCGGGACACGCTGGATGTCATGCAAAGAAGCCTGTATGATTTTTCTTACATGTTCATGTATTCTGAAAGACCCGGCACGCTGGCGGCAAAAAGATATCAGGACGATGTACCTGCGGAAGTCAAGAAAAAAAGATTGGAAGAAATAGTAACGATGCAAAACAGGCTTTCACTTGAAAGTAATCAGAAAGACCTGGGTACTACAACCCGTGTGCTCATTGAAGGTAATTCAAAGAAAAGTGAGTTGGACTGGATGGGACGTAATAGCCAGTACAAGGTGGTGGTATTTCCCAAAGCCGGAGCGAATTTGAAACCGGGTGAGTATGCAACGGTGAAGATTCACGACTGCACCCAGGGTACTTTATTGGGAACTTTAATCTAACAGCATGGACCAACAACAAATAAAAAACAGATTTGGTATTATAGGAAATTCCCCGACGCTGAATTATGCCTTGCAAGTGGCGGAACAGGTGGCCAATACAGATCTTACTGTGTTGATCTATGGAGAGAGTGGTGTAGGTAAAGAAGTCTTTTCCCAGATTATACATTCACTCTCCGCCCGAAAACATAATCCTTTTATAGCCGTTAACTGCGGCGCCATTCCTGAAGGCACCATCGATTCAGAATTATTTGGACACGAGAAAGGCTCATTTACAGGGGCGATGGACAGCAGGAAGGGTTATTTTGAAACAGTGAATGGCGGTACTATATTTCTGGATGAAATTGGTGAAATGCCTTTAGGTACACAAGCACGTTTGTTGAGGGTGCTTGAAACAGGGGAATACATCCGGGTGGGATCTTCGAAAGTGCAGAAAACTGATGTGCGTGTTATCGCGGCAACCAATAAGGACCTGTACCAGGGGACACAAAACGGAAAATTCCGGGAAGATCTTTTTTACAGGCTAAACACGGTACCTATCAGGGTTCCCTCATTGCGTGACAGAAAGGAAGATGTTGTTCTGTTGTTTAGAAAGTTCGCTGTTGATTTCGCAGAGAAATACAAAACATCCCCCGTGCAACTTGACGATGATGCGCGCAATATGCTCCTCACCTTCCCCTGGCCTGGCAATGTGAGGGAATTAAAAAATATCGCTGAGCAAGTCTCGGTATTGTCGAAAGATAAAAATATCGGTGCACAGGAATTGCGAAAATTCTTACCGGAAAACAGACACCAGAATATGTTGCCTGTTTTAGCCAGTCAGAGTAATGGTGCGGGTCACCAGGAATTTGGTTCAGAAAGAGACATCATGTACAAATTATTTTTTGACATGAAGAAAGACGTTACCGAATTGAAGAAAATGTTTTTGGAGATCCTTCATAATCCTTCCTCGGCACCTGCAGCGGCAGCCTATACCAGGGAATCATTGTTGCACGACTATCACCATGGGCCCTCTAAGGAGTTAGAAACCCCTGCGCATGCTGTTCAATCTCAACCTACGCTTTACAATGGTGAAGATATCCAGGAGCATATTGAAATAGAAGAATCGCTGAACATAATGGATAAGGAAAAAGAGCTGATTGAAAAAGCCTTAAAAAAACACAAGGGAAAAAGAAAAGATGCTGCATCTGACCTTGGGATCAGTGAAAGGACCTTATATCGAAAACTGAAAGAGTATAATATAGAGGAGTGATGAAAAAGACAATATTTTTACTCGCGATCGCCATGATGAACCTGTATGCTACTTGCAGGTATTCCATGAAAGATGTATCTATACCTCCGGAGGTAAAAACGGTAAAGGTTAATTATTTCACCAACACTGCCCGATATGTCAACCCCCAGTTGAGTCCCAAGCTGACCGACAAACTGAGGCAGAAAGTAGTTAACCAGACAAGACTGTCACAAACAAATGGTGAAGCGCATTACGATATCAGTGGAGAGATAACGGACTACAGTGTAAGTACTTCTGGTATTTCTAATCAACAGAGTTCAAGTAATAACCTGAATGTGACGGTTCATATCACGTTCAGGAACCGCCTTGACGACACTAAAAATTTTGAAGCAGACGTCACGCGGAACTTTCCATTTTCTGCCTCGCAAAGTCTTACCCAGGCCGAAACTGCTTTAGCAGATCAGATCATCAACAACCTTACGGACGAGATCTTCAATCGAATATTTTCTAATTGGTAGTTCCTATCTTCACTACATGAATCCCGCCTGGAGACATATGGCCCTCGCTGTTTTTGATAAACAGAACGTTGATCAGATCAGCATTGAAGAAATAGACCAGGTGATTGACAAGTATCCCTATTTCGCTGTTCTGCACTATATACGAACGGGTAAATTATTAGCGGACGAGGATCAGAAAGCAGACTCTTCTGCAGCGAAGACGGCTTTGTTTTTTTGGAATCCGCACTGGTTCAATCAGCAGCTTATCAGACATGGAAAGGCTGCCGAAGAACACCAACCAGCGATGGCAGAGATCATGACCACGCATACCGATCCGGAACTGCTGACCACTGAAGGTGAAGCCGTTTCGGAGACTGAATTGAAGCGGGAAGAATTGGATGCGGATTATGACAATAAGCGCATATTTGAAGAGCATGAAGCCGACGATACCGGGGAATACCAGGCGGAGGAATTTGACGTAACAACGACCCAAGAGGAAGTAGAGCCGCAAACCATTGCACACGAGGAACTTACCACAACAACGACCCAAGAGGAAGTAGAGCCGCAAAATTTCGTAAAGGATGATACTGCCGTTGTAGCCGAAAACCTATCGGGATTAGGTCCGGTTCAGCCTGTAACCAATGAACAAGAAGATGTCCTGATTCCTATTGAACCTTTATATACCATTGATTATTTTGCTTCGCAGGGCATTAAGCTCCCCGTAGAGGAGGTGCCGGGTGACCAGTTAGCCGTGAAACTTAAAAGTTTCACCGAATGGCTGAAGTCCATGAAACGGCTGCAGCCAGAAAAATTGGATAAGCAGCTGGATCAGGAAACCGAGAAACAGATCAGGCAAACAGCCGAGCATTCTAACGAGAACAATGACTTATTTACAGAGGCGTTGGCTGAAGTCTATTTAAAACAGGGGCTTGACGATAAGGCAGTTGAGGTCTATAAAAAATTAAGTTTGCTTGATCCCTCTAAAAGCGCTTATTTTGCTGCTCGAATTCGGGACATAAAAGAGATTTGATATGGCTATTTTATTTTTGATACTGATCATTGCTGCATCTGCCTTATTGGGACTTATTGTATTGATACAGAACCCCAAAGGCGGCGGTTTATCCGGCAATATCGCAGGTTTCAGCAACCAGTTCATGGGTGTGAAGCAAACAACGGATGTACTTGAAAAAGGCACCTGGATCCTTTCCGGAATCGTGGTAGTCCTCTGCCTGGTGTCCTCGTTGCTCATCAACAGACCTACAGAATCAAACAACATCATCAAGCAGATCAATACCAATTCAGGTTCAACGACTGCGCCCGTGCAACCGGCACCCGCCCCTGTTCAGCAGCCGCCCGTAACGCCTGTACCTGCCAAATAATCATTATCTGTTTAAAATTATACAAAACCCTGCTTTTAGCAGGGTTTTTGGTTATTTTGACATTCTATACATGATGAACAAAATTATCCCTGGGTTAATTCTGCTGGTGCTGTTTTTCTTCCTGTGGATCGGGTGGAACGTCGTTGGGCCATCCACTGGGTTCGATAACAAATCAGCCGTTGTTTTTATCCCATCCGGAAAGCCGGATAAGCAGGGAGTGATGGATAGTCTTGAAAGAAACCGCATTCTTTCCTCAACGGGGCTTTTTAGTTGGATCGCATCCAGAGTTGGTTACTGGGATCATATCAAACCGGGCAGGTATGAAATCAGGAAAGGCACCAGTGCCCTGAATATCTTAAGGATGTTGAAAAATGGAAGTCAAACGCCTGTAAAAATCGTCATCAACAAGATCAGAACCCGGGAAGAGTTGGCCGGGTACCTGGGGAGGCAAATGGAAGCCGACTCCGTCCAAATCCTGAACTTTTTCAACAGCCAAGATTCAACCCGCCTTTTCGGCCTTGATACCAATAACATTCTCACGGCCATCATTCCCAACACCTATACCATGTATTGGACAACTCCCGCTTCAAAGTTCCTGAGGCGGCTGTATTCGGAAAGGGAAACGTTCTGGAATAAAGAAAGGGAAAGAAAATTAGCTGAATCCGGTTTGTCGAAAGAGTCAGCCTATATACTCGCTTCTATCATTGAAGAAGAAACAAATAAGCATGATGAAAAGCCGGTCATCGCCAGTGTTTATCTAAACAGGATGAAAAAGAACATGAGCTTGTCGGCCGATCCCACCATCAAATATGCCTTGAGAAATTTCGCACTTAAACGCATTACGCTCAAGCATATTCGGGACGCTGCATCATCCCCTTATAATACCTATCTAAACAAAGGACTTCCGCCTGGCCCCATTTGCACACCATCCATTAAGTCCATTGATGCCGCGATCAGCCCGGCTCAGACAGACTATGTTTTCTTTTGCGCCAAAGCAGATTTTTCCGGGTACCATAGTTTTGCTTCAAACGAAGCCGATCATTTTAAGAATGCGCGTATCTATCAAAAAGCGCTCGATAGTCTATTCATCAAGTAATTCAGTTCAACAACGTGGTCAACCTAGAAAGAATTATCATTACTTCACCGCCTGTTGCTTTTCTCATCAGGAAGTCCAAGCAGTTCTCTTTACCAGGCTTCGAGGGATTGCCTGTTTTTGATGTGGTGTCATTCTTTTTCAGGCAAATTCAGCAAGTGGGTGTAAATGAAAGGGCCGCTGCTATTTCCTTCAATTTTCTCATGGCCATTCCACCACTGGCGATTGTGCTGTTTACGATCCTCTCCCATCTTCCAATGTCTGAAACCCTATATGGGGAAGCTCTAATATTGGCACGACAAATTACGCCGGACAATTCAACCTACAACATCATCAAGTCCATCATGGATGACTTCTTCAAACCTGATAGTGGACTGATCTCTATCGGTTTGATCTTCGCGGTATTCTTCTCTTCCAACGCAGTCATCACCATTATGCGGACCTTCAATAAATCGATGCTCCATATTGAAGTGGAGAAAAGAAATTTTTTCCAGATTCGTTATGAGGCGATCAAACTTACTGTACTGATCATTGTATTGATCATTGCCACCATGCTCATTCTTGTTACGCAGGGTCGTGTG
>JANMHK010000251.1:0-2921 GCA_031375135.1 Sphingobacteriales bacterium
AGCACGCCCAGTCCGGCCACGCCCCCGATCATAGGCAGGGCCCATGACTTCTTCTCGTATCCGTCAGGGCCGAGGGCCTTGACAGCCTCAATCTGCTTCTTTCCGAGGGCAAAGACCCAGGCAATCAGAATGCTGGGGGTCTGTCAAATCAAAACACGGCAGCAACGAAAACCTACACTTGTTCAATGCATCCTGAAGTGATTTCAGACAAGCCCGGCAAATGCCCAAAGTGCGGAATGGAATTAATAGAGAAAAAATAATGTAGTAATTCAAAATATTGGGAAACAATGCAAAGGCAAACAAATTGGTATGTGATCACGGGTGGACCAAGCTCAGGAAAAACGACTACGGTTAACTTGCTTAAAGAAAGAGGATACATAACAACCTTTGAACATGCCCGGAACTACCTCGATATACAGCGACTGAAAGGAAGGACAATAGAAGAAGTCAGAAAACATCAGAAAGAGTTTCAATTAGGAGTATTAGATATGCAGATTGAACAGGAAAATCAAATTTCGCCTGATGTTCTTGTCTTTCTTGACCGTGCAATTCCTGATGTGCTTGCTTATTATCGATTTTTAAATCTTCCCGAGGATGAAAAATTAGCAGAGGCACTGCGTACTGTATCCTACAAAACAATATTTGTTCTTGATTGCCTGCCATTGGTGAAAGATTATGCCCGAACCGAAGATATGGTGGCGCAGAAAAAGATCCGTGCTTTGATTATCGAGGTTTACGAATCTTTAGGTTTCCCCATCATTCAGGTTCCGCTTCTAGAGCCAGAAGAACGGGTGGACTTTATTTTAAAAAATCTTTAGTTGTGATAACGAAAACGAAAAACATACGCATTCAATCATCACCCGACATAATTTTTGCCCAGATGGATGATTTTTCTAAAACAGGGATGCACATGAGCGAAAGTTCCATGATGATGATGGGAAGTAAACTTAAGTTGGAGCAACTTTCAATAAACTCAACCGGAGTTGGCGCAAAATATCGCTGGTATGGAAAGATGATGGGAATGACAATGGATTTTAGTGAAACTGTTACAAAGTGGCAGCCGTCCAGGCTCAAAGAATGGGAAACAGTGGGAGAAGCAAAAATTATTATCATGTCATGGTATAGGATGTGGTTTGAAATTTCTCCTGCCGAAAATGGAACTACCGCAAAACTTTCTATCAGCTATCTGCTACCCAAAGAATGGTACTATAAAATCCTTTCTTTCTTTTTTGCAAACTGGTATTGCAATTGGTGTTTGAATAATATGCTCAACGATACAAAAGAAAAGCTCGAAAATAAAACATCTGAAAAGGTGGAAGGAGGCGTTCAGGTATGATTGATAATACTCAGGATATTGAAACACTGGATAAACTCCAGCAGGAAACATTCGGTTATTTTTTACATGAAACCAATCCCTCTAACGGGTTGGTGATTGACAAGACTGCACCTGACTGGCCGGCCAGTATTGCCGCTACAGGACTGGCGTTAGCCTGTTATCCGGTAGCTGTTGAAAGGGGTTTTATGACAAGAGCAGCAGCCGTGGAACGAATACTTACTACGCTGCGTTTCTTTTGGAACAGTAAGCAAGGTACAGAGCCAGACGCAACCGGCTACAAAGGATTTTATTATCATTTTCTGGACATGCAGACTGGCCGCCGTGCCTGGCAATGCGAATTGTCAACCGTAGATAGTGGTTTTTTGCTGGCTGGTGCATTAACTGCGGGAATTTATTTCGATGCCGTTACAGCCGACGAAATTGAAATCCGCAATCTCGCCGATGCACTCTACCGCCGGGCCGATTGGCAATGGGCGCAAAACAAGGGTGTAACGTTAACACATGGCTGGAAACCTGAAAGAGGATTTCTGAAATACCGGTGGGAAGGTTATGATGAGGCGCTGCTGCTATATATGCTTGGGCTTGGTTCACCAACTTATCCCTTACCCCAAAGCAGTTACACAGCCTGGACTTCAACATACAAATGGGAACACCATTACGGATACGATTATCTTTATGCCGGGCCGTTATTCATTCACCAGCTCTCACATGTATGGATTGACTTTCATGGAATTCAGGATGAGTATATGCGAACTAAAGGCATTGATTATTTTGAGAACAGCCGCCGTGCAACTTATGTGCAGCAACAGTATGCAATCAGCAATCCACTTGGGCATAAGGACTATGGCCCCCATTGCTGGGGCATTACTGCAAGCGAAGGCCCTGGCACTGGTACTATCAAATTGAACGGTAAGAATCAGCGGTTTTTTGATTATGTAGGACGGGGTGTGCCTTACGGGCCAGACGATGGAACTCTAGCGCCCTGGGCATTAGTGGCTTCGCTCCCCTTTGCACCAGAAATAGTTTTGCCTGCGCTTAACCATTGCATTCACCAGGCAAAAATGACAAAGTATAATCGCTATGGGTTCAAGGCATCTTTCAACCCTTCTCACCCAGGTAGCTCCGGCAATCCTTACGGGTGGTGGGTTTCACCGTGGCATTTTGGGCTTAACCAGGGACCGATTATTTTGATGATTGAAAACTATCGTTCAGGTTTTTTATGGATTCTAATGAAGCGATGTCCTTACCTCGTTACAGGATTGCGGCGGGCCGGATTTACGAACGGCTGGCTATAGCGCTGCGATGTCAACAGACTAGAATAATTATGTAAAGAGAAATAACTTACAATGAATAAATTAAAAGATTTTCCAACTTCGCCCCCTGAAACATTTTTAAAGAGACCATGCAATAAAGAATTTGCAAAATATAAAAAGAGCCTTTTTAAATTGCAGAATGCTTTTTATGCGGATAATCGTTTTGCATTATTAATAATTTTTCAGGGAGTAGATACATCGGGCAAGGATGGAACCATTCGCCATGTAATGACGTGCATGAACCCCATGGGTGTGCAGGTAAAACCTTTTAA
>JANMHK010000204.1:0-3943 GCA_031375135.1 Sphingobacteriales bacterium
GGCCGTGTCTTCGAACGAAGGATCATGAATGCTGATCTCGAGCGCCATATCCAGCAGGTTGAGCGCATACATACCCATCCATGCCGTACCATCGGCTTGTTCAAGTTGCATACTGTCGTTCAAAGGAGCACTGCGGTTAAACACACCAATATTGTCAAGGCCGAGAAACCCGCCTTCGAACATATTATTTCCATTGGGATCTTTTCGGTTGATCCACCAAGTGAAATTGATCAGGAGTTTGTGAAAGGCTTTTTTTAGGAAGATGACATCTCCCGTCCCTTTCATCTCTTTTTCGATCTTGTACACTTCAAGTGCTGCCCAGGCCTGAACGGGCGGATTGACGTCGGAAAAATTCCACTCATATGCCGGAAGCTGCCCATCCGGCTTCATATACCATTCCCGCATAATCAGTAGGAGCTGGTGTTTGGCAAAAACCGGATCAACCATCGCCAACGGGATACACTGAAAAGCGAGGTCCCAGGCTGCATACCAGGGGAACTCCCATTTATCAGGCATGGAGATGATATCCTGGTTTTTCAGGTGCTTCCAATCGTGGTTACGACCCCATTTCCGCCCATCCCCGGCCTCCGTAATGCCGTCACCCGTGGTCAGCCATCTTTCCACATCAAAATGATAGTATTGTTTACTCCATAGCAAACCGGCAAGAGCCTGCCTTTGAACCTTCCTAATGTCAGAATCTTTGGGAGTGGTCAATATACCGTCATAAAACTCATCCGCTTCTTTCTTCCTAAGTTCAAAAATGTCTTTGAAATGGGAAGGAAAAGGATCTGCCGGTACGGAGTCCACTAACCTGAGATAGATTTCCCTGGTCTCACCACCTTTTAAATCGAGTTTATAAACGGGCGAGAACTTGGTTCCCTGCTTCCTTTTGTTCAGCAGTTTCCTGTTTTTCCCGTTTACCACGGCCTCATTGATCGCGTCTTTCGTGTAGATCGACTTTTGTTCTTTGCCGCTAACCAGCTTGTGATTGGTTTCGTTTTCCGTGAAAAGCACCTCATCAGGCTTTTGAAAATAAAGATGCCAGCCGCCAAGCCGCTTATGGGAAGCCTTTACATGCTTTTCGTCTTTCAACATGATCGAAGGCTTCCGCGTTTTCTTATCGTACTGCCAACGGTTATAAAACCAAAGAGTGGGAAGCACGGTTAAACTTGCTTCCGCTTTTCCTCTATTGGTCAGCTTGATCCGAATGAAAATATCCGTGCTGCTGTTCTTTGCATAGGTAATATTCGCATCGAAGTATTCGTCGTTATCGAAAATGCCGGTGTCGAGGATCTCATACTCTGGCTCATGCCGGCTCAGTTTTCGATTCTCATCTTTTAATTTCTGGTAGGGGAATTCTTTATGGGGATACTTATAGAGGTACTCCATGTAAGAATGTGTGGGGGTATTGTCAAGATAGTAATACAACTCCTTGACATCTTCCCCGTGGTTGCCTTCAAAATTGACCAGGCCGAACAAGCGTTCCTTCAGGATCTTGTCGTGCCCGTTCCAAAAGCCCACTGAAAAACATAGATTTTGAAAATAATCTGAGATGCCCGCAATGCCATCTTCACCCCACATATAACTACGGGCATGTGCTTGTTCAAATGGAAAATATCGCCAGGCGTCACCGTTGTGACTATAATCTTCTCTTACCGTACCCCATTGGCGTTCCGCCAGATAGGGGCCCCATTGTTCAAGAGGTATTTTTTTATTCTGATTTTCTTTCAATCTACCCGCTTCAGCATTCATGTGTTGAAAATACACAAAGAAAATGAGAGAACAGGAAGCCGCTAGTCTGCTTAAGTAAGACCTCCACTCCGTATTCCTGCTTCGAGTCGGAAATTTTTCGGTCGTTCCGCTCGGGAACCATTTTTGACCAACCACCTTAAGCTCTTCTCAAAAAACTGTGGAAATGCATACCCGAAATATGTTCAAGGCATCTAAATTGATTGTAAAAGGCACTGATAATAAATCAATTTAGCTAGGCATTGAAATGGACTGAGATACGCAGAACCAGACTCTTGAGATGGTAGAAATTCTCACATATAGCCCAAATAAGAAAATGTCGGAGGCCGAAGCTTGCCTCTGGAACGCCCTGTTGAAAGACAAGAAAATGTTAGGATATTCTTTCGACAGACGTATTGAAGTGCTTGATCACAATGCAGCTTTTCTCTGCCTGGACCTGAGGTTGATCATCGAGATTGACTCCAGTACAGGCTATCAAAAAGAGGAGCGAAGAAGGATTGCAGAAAGGGAATTTCTTTCCAGATTAGGAGGATATACAGTACTCCGCTTCACGGAGGCCGAGATTCTCAAAAACATTGAAAAGGTCAGGTCCATGATTAAAGAATGGATCATCCTTAACGCAACCTGATCACATCCGGCCTTTCATCATCATGTTCCAGTAGAGCCATGGCAGTCCGTATTTTTTCAACAACCACATACTCCATTGCTCCTTGGTAGTGTCAACTAACTTAGAGAGTATCGGATCACTGTCCCTCACATTATCATACTTAAACTCGCAAAGCAACATTTTACCGTAACCAGTTACAATGGGACAAGAAGAATAACCTTCATAGCCCTTCTCGCTCAATGGTAAACCACTGAGTATCCGGCCTATATTCTCTACTACCACGGGCGCCTGCTTTCGAATAGCCGCTCCGGTTTTCCCCGTTGGCAATGCAGCAGTGTCGCCAATACCAAAGACATTTTTATAACGAGGATGTTGTAGTGTGTGAATATCAACATTCATCCAGCCTTTGTTCGGCCCCTCGTCAAATGCGAAAGGAGACTGTTTTATAAAATCAGGAGCGCTTTGAGGTGGTGCAATATGGAGCATGTCGTAATGCATCGTAATGATATCCTCACCACTGAACTGCTCACCAACTTTTTTATCCAGGTCAGATTCCGTTTTCTTGGTTTCAGGTTTTACAAACTGGAAACTGATTTCCTGTTTCAGGGGATCAATGCTTATTGGTTTATAAAACGGTTTAAAGTTCACCTGTTTTTTTTCAAGGATCCTGTTCAACTCGTCGGCAAAAACCTTAACCCCAAATATGACTGTGCCGGGTGTGGCAAACACCACGTTGGTTTTATCTCTTACGCCTGATTTTGTAAAATACTCCTCTGCCAGATACATGATCTTCTGGGGTGCGCCGCCGCATTTAATCGGTGTTGCCGGCTGGGTGAAAACCGCATTACCTCCTTTGAATTGTTTGAGTACCCGAAATGTTTTTTCGGGATCACTATAGTTGCTGCACACTACTTCAGTATTCATTGCTTCGCGAAGTCCGGGTAATGCATCCCAGTCCAGTTGTATACCGGCTGAGATCACCAGGGCATCATAGCCAATGGATCCGCTATTCTTTGTGTTTAATTTATTTGATTCCGGTTCAAACGTGGTCACAAAGTCTTTGATCCAGTCAACCCCATGAGGGATAAGTTTACGCTCATCTTTTTTCGTATCGGCAAATTTGAATGTGCCAGCACCTACTAAGGTCCATGCCGGCTGGTAATAATGTGTAGTATTCGGTTCGATGATTGCAATAGAAAGTTTCTTGTTTTTTCTTCTCAATTGTGCGGCAGTCATTATACCACCAGTACCACCGCCAACTACCAGAACATTATAGTGTGATTTCATAACCTTGATTTGATACTACAAGGTAGAAATTAGGTTCGCCTTAAATGGTGATAGAAATCACATTTGGAATGTGATAAATGTGATTAATGTATCAAATGTGAAGAATGAATGTGGGGAATGATCCGAATATGAGTAGTGCTACCTAAACTGATAGTCGTATCCCTCTAACTGTGTGAGCAGGGTTGCTGGCTCGTCGGTAGCCGTTACCCGACCCTCTATTTTTGGCGATACGGGCGAATGTTCCGCCAGGTATTCCCTAATGATGCCATGTAAAGCCTGGCCAAGCTTTTTTGGATTGCC
>JANMHK010000206.1:0-3612 GCA_031375135.1 Sphingobacteriales bacterium
ATGCAGCCATGGCTGAAAGCCCGTTTATCTTCGCTGAACAATGACTTGGATGGGGTGTCGTGCAGGTAAATATTATAGCTGTTGGGGAAAAGAAATTTCACCAGGCCAAGCGAGTTATTCTCGCCCGGCTTTTGCCTGATCTTTCCGCCCTCATAGTATTCCATATTGTGTTTTGAGAGGTAATTTGGGTTCCTTTTTATGGCTGGAATGATCTCCTTGTTGATAATGCTGCTGGGCACGTTCCAGTAAGGGCTGAACACCACATATTTCATGTCTCCTTTAAAGATCACTGTTTTATTGGTTGCTTTGCCTACTACAACGTTGCAGGACCATGCAACCGATCCGTTCTCAACTGCCAGTAATTGAAATTGAGGAATGTTCACCATCAGGAAATTCTTGTCGGATTCAGCAGGCAACCAACGGCATCGTTCCATATTCACCAATATCTGTTCAATTCTTTTTGAAAGTGGCGCGCTCATTTCAGCCAACACACCAGGTCCGGCCACACCATCTTCTTTCAAGCCATAGCGACGCTGAAACTCTTTTATTCCAGACGCCAGTTCTTCGTCAAACACCGCACTTTCATTATTGTTGCTGAGGTCGCCTGACAGATAAAGTTTCTTCCTGATCCCCTGCACGGTTGATGATGAATCACCAAGTTTAAATTTCTTCTTGTCGGATTTTATGGTAATCCAACTGCCGTTTTTTTCAATGTCATAATAGATCTTAAGCTTATCCCTAAGTAAATAGTATTGCGGGAAAAGAAGGTTATTGGTATCTACTTTTTTGCCGCTTAATAATGAATCCAACAGGGACGCATAGTCGGTTTTCTTACGCGGAATATACCATTCAATGTCCTGCGTGGCAGACTCCGGAATTCCGGTTAACACTTCGTTCGCGTATACCAGGTACTGCCCGGTTAACATCAGTTCACGTTCAGCCGATAGCCCCAATGCCGCATCATCTGTCATGTTGGTATAAGCCTCTAAATAAGGGACGTCAGGGTTAATTCCATTATCCCTGATATTGAGGATGCGATTATAAAGTATGGACGACTGTTCAATGAGTCCTTTTTCATTATGCCATGCGTAGGCGTATTTACGCGGGGCATAGAACCTGATATATTCTTTTGCATATTTCTTGAACAGGGGGTATGTTTTAAAAAAGCTGTCAATTTGGGTACTGTCAAATCGAAGCAGTGTCTGGTCGCTGAAATTGCCTGCAACAACGGCTGGCGCAATGGTATCGGATGTTGCCGGAGCTAATTTTTCGACTGCTATTTTATCGTTTTTTTGATCACATGCAGAAAATAAAGTCAAGAGGACAAGTAGCCATTTCATGGTGCAAATTTAAATAAAGTTCATCTACTCCGTTGAGGTATAGTTGACCAATCCATTATAAAAACTGATCATCGCCCTCTTGATATTCAATGTCCTTGCCTCCGGGCATAAAAAAACCTCTGGCTTTCTCCTTGCTTCCGGGCATAAAAAAACCTCCCGATGGGGAGGTTTTATAATTTGATAAGATGTCAGTTATTCGCCGATCACTTCAAGCTCAAGTTCTGTTTCATTACCATTGCCGAAATCGACTCTGGCTTTGAATGTACCCAGTTCCTTGATCTCGTCGATGATGTGGATCTTCCTGCGATCGATCTCGTATCCCTTCTGGTCGCGGATAGCGCGGGCTATCTGCACAGTAGTTACTGAACCGAAGATCTTTCCGGAAGTGCCCACTTTAGCACCCAACTGGACCGGACCTTCTTTCAGCTTATTGATCACGAGATTGATGTCAGCAAGCATTTTCGCTTCTTTCTTCTGCTGCTGCTTCAGCCTTTCATTCAGCTGTTGCATGTTAGAAGGAGAAGCTTCTACTGCGAGCTTCTGGGGAATGAGGTAATTACGGGCATAGCCACTTTTTACACTCACCACTTCGTTGAAACCACCAAGGTTGTTGACGTCCTGTATTAGTATTACTTGCATGTATTCCTCCTTACTTTAACAGGTCCGTTACATACGGCAATATTGCCATCTGACGGGCACGCTTCACCGCTTCAGACACCTTACGCTGGTATTTCAATGAATTACCGGAAAGGCGACGGGGTAAAAGTTTACCTTGGTCGTTAAGAAATTTCTTCAGGAATTCTGCGTCTTTGTAATCAATATACCTGATGCCATACTTCTTAAAGCGACAGAATTTCTTCTTGGGCTTCTCGGTTTTGATCGCTGTCAGATACTTGATCTCATTAGCTTTTGCCATGTTTTAACCCTCCACTGCTTTTTCGATTCCTGTAGATACACCACTTCTTTTCTTAAGGTTATACTCGACGGCGTATTTATCGAGTTTAATAACCTGATGGCGGAGCACCTGCTCGTCGCGAAGAAGCTGGATTTTCAGCTTCTCATTAATGTCGGATGGCGCATTGTACTCAAGGACCCAGTAAATACCTGTGGTCTTCTTTTGTACAGGGTACGCCAGTGATCTTAATCCCCATGGATTAGTATACACGATTTCACCCTTGTTGGCAGTGATAAAATCAATGTACTTTTTCTGGGAGGCTTTGAATTCTTCCTCGCTCAGAACAGGGGTAAAGATCACCATCAATTCATAATTCTGCATTTTGCCCTGATTTGTTTGTAAAATAATTGGGCGGCGAAGGTAACAAATTAATGTGATAAATGTGATAAATGTGGGGAAATGTGAGGAATGGGGGGAACCTGTTCACTGTTCCTCCGGAAAACCCTAAAACCTGACTTTCAGTCAGTTTTTCGCACTTGGCACTCAGTTTGACAACCTGAAACTGACCTAAAACTACATAAAACTATGCAAGGCCAGATTCGCGTTCACACCGAGAACATCTTTCCGATCATCAAAAAGTTCCTGTACAGCGACCACGAGATATTTCTCAGGGAGTTGATTTCCAATGCAGTAGATGCTACTCAGAAGCTTAAAACCCTTTCATCAGCTGGCGAAGCAAAGGGGGAACTGGGCGAACTGCGCATCGACATTACCCTGGATCAGGAGAACAAAACCCTGACCATTAGCGATCGGGGTATTGGCATGACCGAGGCTGATATGGATAAATACCTGAACCAGGTGGCTTTTTCAAGCGCTGAAGAATTCCTTGAAAAGTATAAAGGTCAGGCCGAAGCCAACATCATTGGGCATTTCGGACTGGGTTTCTATTCCGGGTTTATGGTCAGTTCCAAGGTTGAGGTAGTGAGTCTTTCCTACAAAGAAGGCTCCGTTCCGGCAAAATGGAGCTGCGACGGCAGTCCCGAATACAGCATAGAAGTCGCTGAAAGAGCAATGAGGGGGACAGACATCATCCTGCACATAAACGAAGAAAGCGAGGAGTTCCTGGAGGATGACAGAATTTCTTCCATTTTGGACAAGTTTTGCCGCTTTTTACCTGTTCCTATATTCTTTAAGGATAAGCAGATCAATAATCCGGAGCCCGCGTGGATTAAAAAACCAGCGGAACTAACTGCGGAAGACTACCAGAATTTTTATAAAGAATTGTATCCATACAATGACCTCCCGCTTTTTTGGATACACCTCAATGTGGACTATCCCTTTACGCTGACTGGTATATTGTATTTCCCTAAGATCAAG
>JANMHK010000219.1:0-9878 GCA_031375135.1 Sphingobacteriales bacterium
AGTTGCCCATTCTCCAACACGCACTGAACCAGATCTGGGTTGCAGCAGACCGGGGCAACGAAGAGATGGACCTGATCCATTACGCTATGGTGGGCGGGATGCCGGTGAACGAACTACCTGACGAGCAGGCTCCCCGTTTCTCCAATTGGTTTCAAACACTTTCCCCGGAAATTCAGGCTTGCTATCATAAGCCCAACCTCCAGAATGTATTGGACACCCATACCAATAAACTCTATCAGCAGGCATCGAGATACTATGCAGAAAAAACCGGTAAAACAATATCTGCTGAAGATGCCCAATCGATCATCAAGACCACATTCACCTGTTTAACCAAGATCGATCAGAGCAGGGCCGTTCGCAATCGGATGACCTTACTCGAAATCACCAATATCATCGGTAACCCCCGTTTTGATACGGAAACCGTAGGTGGAGTTTTAAATATTTTCAGGGAACCCGGAAACACATTTATCCATCCTTTTATTCATGAAGAAGATCCTAATACGGCTAACCTGGATGGGGAAGATGTCCTGGATATTACACACGAAAGCCTGATCCGAAACTGGAACTACCTGAAGCAATGGGCAGAAGAGGAATATGCAAGCCGCTCCATTTCACTTGATTTTGAACAACAACTGGGCCGCTGGGTAAACAGCAATAAATCGAATTCGTTCCTGCTATCCATAGGTCCGCTGACATACTTTGAAAACTGGTTCAATAAAGCTGTACCCAACGCATACTGGATCGCCCGTTATCTTCCCGAGGAGTCCGACAAAACCATCAAACTTGAAAAGGCGAATGAGATCCTGGGCGATGCTAAGGGGTTTCTGCAAAAAAGTGCTTCGAAGCATACGATCACCAGAACCATTATGCGATACGGGCCAAAGCGAATTACCGCTGTATTGGGAACCCTGGCCATTATCACCCTTTCGGCATTCGGGGTGAACAGTTATTTCAATAAGCAGAACAGTGCTGTGCTGAAGGATTTCTCTCAACAATCCCTGAAACTTGCGGATGACCCGAAAGCCGGCTTTCAGGATAAAGTCCTGTTGATCTGTGAAGCACTGAAATTAAAATTAACCAGTATTGACGAAGTACTGAACAACATAAAAGACCCTGTTGACAAAATAAAAATCTCAAATGGGATCGCATCCGTATTAATATTTCAGGGAACGGGTGAGCCTGCATCAGAAATAGCAAGATCTATTACCCTGTCAGACAGTCTGCTTCAGTCTTTTGATCCATCAGCAAGTATTGATCGTGCATCAACGATTTTAAATGAGATCAATAAGCTCAGGGTGATACTCGCATTGGGGTATTATTACCATTCATCGGAACAGATAGCGGAGTTCAAAAAACGCAACGCTGAGCGGTCCGCCAAATGGGTTTCATTTATTGCAGATAAACGTCCCTCCTCTTTTACAGACATCAGTAACTTCAATCTGGCCCTGGAAAACGCCGTTAATCATAAATCATTCACTGAGGAAGACATCAACAAACTCCTGGTGATTTTATCACCCCTCGAACCGGGCGCAAAGAGTGATTGGGTATCCGCAAATTTCAATATTGATAAATTCCTCGAAAGGGGCGCCACCGGTTATGGATTTAAACATAACGGGCTCTTCCAGGAACTGGCTTACCTGTATGCCGCCCTGGGCAATAACGAAAAAGCCCTTCAATGCATAGACAGTTTACTTCAGAACAGCCAGAATAACTTTGAAGGCAACTATGCAAATGGTTCCGACAATGCCTATCATATCGCATCTGTTTATTTCACTAACAAAAAAACAGCTGCTTTGGATGACTTCGTGAATGGATATTGCGCGAGAACCAAAACCACGCCTGAACAATTTTATGCGCGACTGTTAGGCAGGTCAATACCTGGTTTTATATCTTCAAACCTCGAGCTATATCCTTTTATGGATAGCAAACAGAATCTTAGCGTGGCCGCACTGGGTCAGGAACAATTAAGCTGGTTTTGCAACAAATACCGGGATGTAGTGAAGGCAAATACAAAGGACCAGGACGAGATGCATTTTCAACTTGCCCTCTCTTTTAAACATCAGGGGATATTAACGTCCGTACAACATGAAGCTCCAGGCAAAGACTCCACTGCCATCAATGCTTTTTTTGCCAATGCCGTTGGCGAATACAATAAAGTAAGTAAAGCCTTCCTTGAAACCGAAATACAGGTGAAAGGATTAACGATCACCGAGGACCTGATCGTGCCCCGGAAATTCACCTTTATTTATCCCGATCTTAAAACAGCGTTCCATCCCATTGAACCCCGGGCCTATCATTCCTCTTATTTCACCGACCGGTTTTTAAACTACATACTCGTCAACCAGCTTTTTGATTCCTTTTATCCAACCAATAAAGAGTTGTCGTATTTCACCAAATGGCTGGGAGATTATAACTCGGAGGAACTGAACATCACGTCCTGGGAGGTTGAACGGCCGCGATTTGAGGTTTTACAAAAACTAGAGCGTGAAATAGGTAAACGGAGCGACGCGGCGGCGATTGATATGAATTGGCTTTACCTTTATTTGGGCCAAATGGCCAATCAATCCGCCAATAAAGCCGAGGCACTGAAATATTATGATCAGATTCAGTTTGAAAAAATCTTCAACTTGCTGCGATCAAAAGAGTTTGGCGGACTTGCCAGGGACCAATCGTTCCGGCTACTTGCGGAAGCGCTAAAGACGTTTGCTGAAAACAACAAACCCGAGCAAGCCAGGAAATTAACGGGCATGTTTAAGAACGCTATTAATCGCTCCTCGCTATATGCGTATGCTGCATCCGAGCTGCTGAAAAAAAATGCCAGTTCCGAAATAGGCAAACTATTACTGGATTCTGCAAAGGCCGAGTTGAAAAGGGTAGAAAACACTTCAGGCGGCCAACCCAACAGGGTTAAGATGGCCTACGCCCTAACACTCCAGGCTCCAGATAAAAACGCCACAGAAGCGTTCGGACTGATCAAGAATCTGGAGCAGAAGTTTTTCGCTATCCAGCACATCACAAGATCTTACTCGATTCAAGGAAAATTATACAACGCCCAGGCAAATATTCCTGCAAATATTTCAAGTACTGATCAGGCCGTCTTTTTAACCATGATCTTGTTCGGATACCATGAGGGAAATCCCGTTGCGGGACAAGCATGGAAGAAATACATGCTTAATGCTCCCACAAATTTTTATAGTTATATCAGTTACATAGATGAAAACAGTTGATCAGGAACATATTTGTCCTTACACCGGCTTACGTTCATTCACGGAGGAAGAAAGCCTTTATTTTAAAGGGCGGGATCTGCAAACAGATCAGATCACGGCATTATTGGAACAAAACAAGTTCCTGATGATCACCGGTGCATCTGGAGAAGGCAAGTCATCCCTGATCTATGGTGGCCTCATTCCCAATGCCAGAGCTGGTTTTTTCAAAGCCCGATATACCAATTGGGTGATTGCCGACTTTCGTCCCGAACGAAGCCCCGTGGCCAACATGGCCTCCGCACTGTCTGTACAATTCAATTCTTCTGCATCCACAATAGAAACTGAATTAAGAAGGGGCTATTCATCATTGATCGACCTGTATACCAACTCTGACTTTTATATCCATGAAGAAGATGAAGACTGGGAAAAACTGCCTGACCCCGAGAAAAAACAGAAAAAAAGGAAGGCCGCAAACCTGATGATCCTGGTAGATCAGTTCGAAGAATTTTTCACCAACCCCGAAAATTTCTTTAACGAGTCCCCATCAAACGATTCCCAGATTGTGGTGAACCTGATCCTGGAAACCGCAAGGATCGCAATCAAAAAAAATATCCCCGTTTACGTGGTATGCACCATGCGATCGGACTACATCGGCCAATGCTCCGCATTCAGGGGATTGCCCGAATATATCGGGTTCTCACAATTTTTTGTACCGCGCCTCAAAAGAAAGGACCTGAAGCAGGTGATCGAAGAACCCGCCATACTGAGCGGAAACAGCATTTCCCAACGCCTGATCGAACGACTGGTATACGACATCTCGGATGGTGTTGACCAATTGCCCATATTACAACATGCGCTCAGCAGGATCTGGGCTGCAGCCGACCGCGGTTCAAAGGAAATGGATCTCCTGCATTATGCCATGGTGGGTGGTATGCCGGAAAATGAACTGCCTGATGAAGACATGTCCGCATACCGGAATTGGTTCAAAGGGTTACCCGAACACGAACAAAAATTTTACCGGGAAACAGGGCTACATAAGGTCATTGAGATCCATGCAAACCTGCTGTATGAAAACGCATGGGAGTATTATAATAAAAGCCATCCTGAAAATCCCATTACGCAGCAGGACGCCAAGCGTATTATTGCCCTGAGTTTCAGCTGTCTGACCAAGATAGATAATAGCCGTGCCGTCAGGAACCGGATGAGCCTTGCAGAGATCACCGGAATCGTTAATTCCCCAAGGCTGACCGCCGAAGTCATTGGCGGTGTATTGAATATTTTCAGGGAAGAAGGCAATTCATTTGTGAGGCCATTTAAAACACAAGATCGAGTAACCCATGACCTTTCGCCACAAACCGTGCTTGATATCACCCATGAAAGCCTGATCCGCAACTGGAATAAGCTAAACCAATGGGCTAACCGTGAATTCGAATACTACTCTACGTTTCTTGATTTTCAAAAACAACTGGACCGCTGGCAACAAAGCGGCAAGAGCCGTGACTACCTCCTGCCAATAGGTCCGCTAACTTATTTCGAGAACTGGTTTAATACCTGTAAACCCAATAAAGGATGGATAAGGCGTTACGCGGAGATCAGGGAAGATCCGGAGCAGGCTGACCGGGAAGCAGATATGGTGCTCAGTGATACGAAAGAGTTCCTGAAGAAAAGCGCGCGCAAGGAAGTCATCACGCGGACTTTTATAAAATATGGTCCACAACGTATTGCAACCATCGCTGCTATCCTTATCATGCTCGTGCTGACCGGATTTTATTGGTACGATGCTGATCAGAAGAAGAATGTTAACGTCATAAACCGGGTAAGAAGCGAATCGAAAACACTCCTGAAAAGCCAGGAGGTAAATGATCAGATCAAGGCCATCTACCTATTGGCAGATGAACGAAATAACAAGGGCTCGTTGCTAACCTATCTGAGCACGCTGGACATTAAAACTTCACTCAGCCTGTCTATCCAGGCATATAAACAGCTTCTTGACTTTGACAAAAGGCAGGAAAGCAAACTCAAGGAAGACCTGATATCGCTGATCACAAAAAATCTTGGATCCCCCGCATTCGCGGCAGATCCGGTATTCAGGCTTACTGAGAATAATAAATTCATTATTCTGCTGACAAAAGATCATTATTACACGCCAACGGCTTCAAAGCAGGCCGCGATATATACGGTCACCAGTTATGCCTACGATCTGTTGGTAAAGTTTTTCGGGAATACCAAGCTACACAAACAGTCTGTACCCTTTGAGCTAAATATGGCCCTTCATATCTGGCTCACAAAAGGCCAAACCACTCCAGAGAAAATCTCAGCGCTGATCAATGCTGTTTCTCCCCTTGCCGGATCAACCGCTGAAGCCAGCTTCAACCGTTATTATCCAAAAGGCAGTTTCGAACCAAACGGAAGAGTTGGCTTCGACTTCAACGGGGGCTATCATACTTTGTCTTCCTTGTACGCAGCATTAGGGGATATCGAAAATATTGAATGGAGCTTTTCTAAAACCCTTGAAAACAACCAGCGCGATTACTTCGACATGCCACGGGTATTGAATAACCACCTTAATGTCATCGGTTACCTGTACCAGTTCGGTCACAGGAATAAAGTGCCGGCCTTGCTCAAATGGCTGAGTACAAATACTCAGGAAAATCCGCCCCATACTATCTTAAGGAATATGGTGCTTCGTTCCGGATATATATCACACCTGTCCCAAATAAATACGGACAGAGATTTTTACAGATCTTTTCGAGGATACCTGTTTCCAAATCTTTATTTGATCGACCGGACGATATTTGACCAAATCAGCGAAGACTATGAGCAGGCTGCACGTGAAGTAAGCAACAGCCAGGAGAGCATTTTCATGCTTGCCATGCACGAGAAAAGAAAAGCCATGTTCTATTTTAAGTATTGGCACGACAGGCAAATGCCCATCGATTCTGCCAGGCTTGATCAATGGCTGGGTAACAGCATCGAACTGTACAGGTCCATAGACAGTAGTTTCCTGGAAGAAAAGGTATCATCGACCCTGGTCTATTTCACGGACGGTGTGCGTACCGGAGAAGTCACCAGACGCGAATTGTTTTTATATCCCGATTACAGGGATGGCTGGTTCAGCGCTACCTACCACGGCGATTATCTATTCAACTACCTGTATAAAAAAAATCTACTGGGAACCCTTTATAAAACTGCGCAAGATCTCCAATCTATACATTTCTGGATAGCCAAAGCTTACGAGTGGAAACCAAATATCTCCTCCAATTCCTATTCAAACATCCAGCAATTGCCCGATCAGACATTAAAGAACATCCTTGAGTTTGTTTCCAAACACCCGGAAGGAAAAGGGTTTGACTCAAACCTGCCATACCTTATTCTCGCCAACCATGCTTACGAAGAAGGTGACACCCTGAACGGGAAAATGTTTTACAGCAAACTGGATCAAAACGGCTTATTGAGGTCATTGAATAAATACGAATACATAGAAAAAACATTCTTCATGAACATGTGGGACGGGTTATGCAGCAACCTCGCGATGGCGGGCATGCCCGAGCAGGCGGTGAAGCTCACTGAAAAACTTCCCCTCGATGCTCAACGCGCATTCAGTTACATTCACATGTCTGAAAAAGTATATTCTAAGAATGCAGATCCCAGAACTTTTGAATTCCTGGACTCATCATTTGCAAAAGCAGAAAAACTGAATTTTCTGGCTCTGCCATTCCCATTGATCTCCACCTTTAAACAGGTAATGGTGTTGTCTGAGATCGGCAGCAGCAAACTGAATGAAAAAGCTTCTGAGTTGCTGAGAAATATCCCGGAAGGGCAGAAGTATTTCGGCATTTTAAACCGCGTCATGGGTGTGGCCAGCGAAGGGAATTACTACCGGGCACTCACGGCTATTCCAAGCACGTTGACTGAGTCGCAGGACCTCACCTGCAGGGCTCTCATCTTGTTAGAAGCTGCCAGAGAAAAAGAACTGAGCGCGGGAGATTTATCCTGGCAAAATATGGATCGATCTATTTTAAGAGCCTTTAATTATGTTTTTTATTTCCCTAACTGATGAAAAATTATACCACACTCTACTATCTGCTGTTTGTTCTGTTGATCCTCGGGGCATTTGCATCCATGGCACAGAATTCCTATGGCATGGTGCTGCTGGGCAGCGTAGCGGGATTGTTCAGCATTTTGTTTTTTTACCAGCTTTTTGAAAGTTTGAACATAAAAGGAAAAAAGAACATATTGATAGTCGCGGAATTCTTGTGCCTTGGAATTATGGCCCTCCTGATTACGCTGAGGATATTCAATATCTACCTCCCGCCCGCGGAAATTCTTTTTACATTGGCGGGCCTGGCCCTTGCGATCATTTACATGTCAAAAATATTTTCCACCCAACGGGCGCTTAAAAATAAAGGCATTTCAATGACCCTGCCCGTTATGGCGTATTACGCCAGCCTTGGATTCTTCTTTTTATCATTGATCGCCTTTACAATGCTTCCACTACCGTCATTTATAATGGGTGTGACTGCTTTTATGCTGCTTGTCCTGTTTTTGATCATCACCGTTGTAAAAAAAGAAACAATCATTGAAGGGGAAAGCTTTTCTTTGGTGAAGGTCATCAAAGGGATGAAGGACCAGTCGATCATCCTTTTGTCGTTGTTCTTCATCTTTACCCTTTATATCGGCCTGAGTAATGCAAGCATATTGCCTAAGCTCTACACGGACCAGTTCCCCCAGGCTTATTATGGTTTACTTCGGGATGCTGACACCAGAAAAGAACTGCCCGTAAACGGCATGTACAGGCACGATGCCTTTAAGAAGAATTATGTTGCCTTTGTTAACAAACACGCAAAAGACTGAGTACCTGTTTACATGATCCCTCTGCCCTTCCACTTGTAATTGATAGAAACCTTTTGCATATAGGGTTTTGGCAAATATGCTTAGTTGGATAAGTGATTCGCAAAAATTCTGTAATTTTTCGCATCACAAACATGAAAAGCGTTCTTTTATACCTATTGTTTCTTTGCCCTGCCCCGGGATTCACCCAAACCGGACTATTTGACTCAGACTCAATACTCCAGTTAAAACTTTCGGGTGATATCCGGAAGTTGATGAACGACAGGCGCGATAACCCGGACGAATACCCAATTGTACTCAGTTACATGGATGGCAGCAAAGAGATCAGCATTCCCATCAACTCACGCACCCGGGGCAATTTCCGCCGAAAATTAGGCGGTTGCACTTACCCACCCATCTTACTTATTTTCAAAAATCATCCGGAAAAAGAAAATACGCTGTTCCAGGAGCAGCAAAAATTAAAACTGGTCGTTCCTTGTAAAGACGCCGACTATGTTGTGAGGGAATATATGGCATACCGCATCTTTAATCTCATAACGCCGATGAGTTTTAAGGCCCGCCTTGTCAAATTGGTTTTAGATGATAACAAAAAGAAGAACCAGGCCGCGTTTTATTCCATTCTCCTGGAAGAAGAGGACCAAATGGCCAAACGAAACAACATGATTGCGGTTGAGAAAAAGATACCCCCAATTTTAACCGACACCCGAACATTCCTGAACATGGCGGTATTCGAATTCCTTATTGGCAATACAGACTGGTCCGTGGAATACCAGCAAAATGTGAAACTGATCGCAAAAGATTCCCTTTCGCAGCCTTTCACCGTGCCATATGACTTTGACCATGCCGGTCTTGTTGACGCACCCTATGCCCAACCCGCAGAAGCACTGGAGCTGAGTTCCGTGAGGGAAAGACGTTACCGGGGTTATTGCCTGACGGACCTGAAAGAATATGCGGAGAGTTTTGAGGTTTTCAACAAGATCAGGAATCAGATATATTCATTGTATCAATCTGCACCGTATCTTACCAGCAGTGTTAAAACCACCGCGATAAAATACCTCGATGATTTTTATAATACCATCAATGATCCCGATAAAATGAAAAAAGCGTTTAGCTATCCCTGTGATGAAAAGGGTACCGGTGAGATTATCATTAAAGGCATCAAGAACTAGAAATAAAAAAATAGCGAATTTTCAAAAATGGGTGCTGCTCCAATATTACTGCTCGTTATCATTGCCCAGATCAGACAATTCCTGATCAAAGACAATGCAAAACCTGAACTTCAGGAAATTTTAAAGAAGGGGCTCTATGTAGCCAGCGCCTTGCTGATTCTAAACAATGTTCCTTTTGTAGGTCCTTTTGCCAAATGGGTCACTTCCGGCCTTTTGATCCTGATCATTTACTTCGTTTACAACAGCGATGATCTAAAACGTTTCAGGAATTTTATGTACGCCTATATTCCTGTAATTCTGGCAAGCATTGTGAAGGATCTTGTCACCCTCCTGCCCCGTGCATGGGAAGAGACCATTGATGACTATATCGAAGTAGTGACTGTTTTTGCCTTCATTTGGATGGTCGCCATGCTGATTATTGCTAACAAGCAAAACAAAGCTTTAAGGGCAGAACAGGCGAAACGCGAAGTGGAAGAGAAAATGAAGCAGATCGCCGAAGAAAAAAAGGCGGAACTGGAAGTACTGGTGGCAGAACGCACCAAAGAGATCCTCCGACAAAAAGAAGAACTACAACATGCAGTTGAAGATCTTCGGGCTACCCAGGACCAGCTGGTCCATGCAGAAAAAATGGCTTCCCTGGGAGAACTGACCG
>JANMHK010000222.1:0-13508 GCA_031375135.1 Sphingobacteriales bacterium
CCTTTCACTTGACCGCGCTACGCATGATGTGGTTTTGTCGCTCGACGCGGACGAGGCCCTGAGCCCGGAACTTTACGCATCCATCCGGGAACAAAAGGAAAAAGGTTTTCCGGCCGACGTGTATACCATAAATCGCAAAACATGGTATTGCGACGCATGGATCCACCACGGCCACTGGTATCCCGATACCAAACTGCGGCTCGTTAAGAAGGACAAGTCAAGATGGCAGAGTATGCGCATCCATGAAAAAATGGAAGCGGTACCGGACGCTACCATCGTCCATCTTCGGGGGGACATCCTGCACTACTCATTCTACAGTATTGATGAGCATATCCAGGTGACCAACAAATACAGTACCGTTTCCGCTTTAGAGTATTTCGAGAACGGCAAGAGGTCGAACTTCTTTAAACTCATGTTCAATCCCGCATGGGCTTTTTTTTCCAGTTATATTTTGAACATGGGATTTCTCGATGGATTCTACGGCTTCGTGATTTCCAAACAGATCGCCAATACTACTTTCCTTAAATATGCTAAACTGTATCAGCTTCAGCGGGTGGCGAAAGGCGGGAATAAAACCAGCAGCTGAAAAACGCGTATAGAAAAACGCCGTACTGCACTTCCAACCCGATCTCGTATAAAAATCCTACAAAACAAATAGCGTGGAAAGATAGCCAGAGCATGTTCTGCCGATATCCTTTCATGAAAAAAGGTAACAGGAAAATGACCAGGCAGGCAAGGGCTGCAAAGATACCGGCGGCAGTACCGTACATGAGAAGTTCGCTGCTGGGTAACAGCCTTTCATAATCTTTCAGGTAATCAGCATGCTCGCTGTACCATGTTTTCGTTTGGGCCAACACATCGCCCGCTCCCACACCCAGGACGGGGTTTAACTTCATGATCGACAGACCAGCCTGATAGGATAATACACGTGGACCGTCTGAAAGCCCTTCCGTATAACTGCCCCGCGAATAATTTTGAAAATCCCATAACACAAACCGGGCGCGGTTCTGAAAAGAAGGCAGGAGAAACCAGGCCAAAAGCGGAATAGCTACGATCAAAAGCAGGGACCATAGTTTCTTTTTCTGCGGGATCAAATAAAAAATCGCGATCAAAGAAACCATGTAGAAGCCAAGTATGCCTGTTTTAGCGGAGAGTACATGGATGAAAATCGCCAGGTAGGCAAGGAATAGATAACCCGTAATCCGGAAGGGGCGGGACCACTCGCCTTTTTGTAGTTCATATAACGTCCATGCATATACGATAACTAATAACCACGCATAGCGGACATGATCGCCGGACATGGCCACCCGGAGAACTTTGGATTTCAGATAGTCGGAGGTGATTGAAGGGTTGAAAAAAAACTCCGCGTAACTGTAAATGCTCGAGAGCAAAATAAAAAAGCATAGTAGGGCCAGTAGTTTTGATACGGTGGTTTTATCGAAGGACCTGAACAGAGGGATCAGAAAAGGCATCAGGAGCAGTGGGAACTTAACCTGGACGGCGCTCCACCACTGCAGCTTATCGGCACTCCAGAGCAACGAAATAAATGGAATCAGGAACAGGATCAGCATTCCCTGGAGCCACCTGGAGGTTCGGATCATGGACCAGGCTTCACGACCGTAGCTGATCACACCGATAAGCAGAATGGCGATCATTGACATGGAAAGCAGGGCCCTTGACCACAGAAGGCCCGCCCACATGAGGATGATCAGCAGGGGTGAGAACTTCAAAATAATTTTGTTGTGGCTTTTAATTGGCCGAATTTAGGCAACTTATGAATTGGGAGCATCTTTATGCGCAGGCACTTCAGCAGGATACCAGGAGTATTGCCCGTTGTATTTCGTTGATTGAAAATGAAGAAAGCGGATATCAGGAGCTGTTGATGTCGCTCCCAACTGATCCAACTTGCAGCCTGATCGGGATAACGGGTCCTCCGGGCGCGGGAAAAAGTACGTTGACAGACGGATTAATTGCCCAGTTTGTTGGGCACGGCAAGAAAGTAGCTGTTTTATGTGTGGATCCTTCTTCACCATTTAACCTCGGTGCCTTGTTGGGCGACAGGATCAGGATGAGTGAATGGTATACCAATCCTAACGTTTATATCAGATCGTTGGCCACCAGGGGTTCCCTGGGGGGATTGCATCCCAAGATCATTGAGATCACTGATTTTCTCAAGAGCCTGTCATTTGACCTGGTGATTGTAGAAACGGTGGGCGTGGGTCAGAGCGAAATTGAAATAGCAGGCCTCGCTGATCTCACCGTTGTGGTGCTGGTGCCGGAGGCGGGTGATGAGATCCAAACCATGAAGGCAGGTTTGATGGAAATCGCGGACATCTTTGTAGTGAATAAATCTGACCGGCCACAGGCGGATCAGTTTGTGAAACACCTTGAAATACTGGCCCATTCGGCTGCGCATGAGATCCCGGTGATAAAAACAGTGGCCTCAGAGAAAAAGGGCCTGCAGGAGCTGGCTGAAAGCATTGAGCAAAAACTGGAAAGCCTGGGCCAGTCTGAAAGGAAGTTTTGGCTGTTGGCAGAACGGGCTTATCACCTGATCCGCAACAACCGGATGAAGGATATTTCGAAAGACGAGATCCGAAAAAATATTAAGGCCGAAATGAACCGTAAAAACTTTAATCTGTATTCATATATACAATCTTACAACAGCAAACATGAGTGAACAAACCATAAAAATGACCGAGCCAGTAAGGGCGGGAGATCAGCCGATCTGTGTGTCCGTAGTACCCGAGAAAAACTATTCCTGGTGCACTTGCGGCCTCAGCGCAAAACAGCCGTTTTGTGATGGAGCACATAAGCAGATCGAAGGCATGCCGTTCAGGAGTCTTAAAGTTAAATTCGACGCACCGGAAGACGCCTGGTTCTGTGTTTGCAAACAGACAAAAACGCCGCCGTTCTGCGACAGCAGCCATTGTGGATCAGAAGTATAAGTAGCGATATAAATAAGAAAAGATCAGGAAGGGGCGCTTTTGGCGCCCTTTGTTATTAATCTGGTCTTTTCATTTTGAAGAACTTATAGCCTACAAAACCCATGATCGCAAAAGGAGCGAACATGAGGTAAATGATACCATCGTTCAGCCCTTTGGCTGGTTTGTGGCCCAACTGTTGTGCTGTCTTGGTACATATGGAACACTGCCCTATAGCAGGTTCCACCTGGAGGATGAAGAAACTTACCATCAAAACAATCAGGAACCTCTTCATATCCGTCGATTTTAAGCAAATTTACAAACAATGGAATCACTAAATAACATCATTGATCACTGCACCCAAAGCTTATCCAAGGTAACAGCAGATAATTTAACACCTACTCAGTTGGATAGTTCACTTGCCACCCTGAAGTCCGTGGACCTTGACGAGGCGGTGAACCAGTACTGGCGGTCCCTTCCCGCGAAGCCTGAAAACCAACAGGAACAGCCTGGCTGGGAGAACAAGATGCATCAAAAAGGAAAAGAACTTAATCATCAGCTCAAAGGCTTTAACGATGAGCTGAGCCGCATTAAAACCATGCAGGCTGCATTGCATATTCCGCAGCTCGACGTATTGATCCATGCTGCCCAGGATGTGCTGAGGCCGATGTATGATTTCAGTGCCCGATTGAGCCAATAGATTCCACCTGGTTATCTCATTACTTACGGAGTATTAGTAAAAGCAAAAGGGAAAACATCGCTGTTTTCCCTTTTCTTATTTTTTAACAAGGATGGTTTTAAGCAATCTCTGCTTTCATTGACTTTGCCAACCTGTTTCTTTCGTTTTCGTCAAGAACCACTTTACGCATCCGGATGCTTTTTGGTGTAACCTCGATGCATTCGTCCTGCTGAATATACTCCATGCACTCTTCGAGCGTCATGAGGATCTTCGGTGCAGCCTTGGATGCATCGTCACTTCCGCTTGCACGGTGGTTGGTCAGTTTTTTAGGTTCTGTTGCGTTTACAACAAGATCACCTGGCTTAATGTGCTCAGCGATGATCTGGCCTGTGTAAACCTCATCACCTGGATCCACGAAAAACCTTCCACGATCCTGTAATTTATCAATGGAATAACCTGTAGTCCTTTCCTGATTCTTCGACAGCAAAACACCATTGCTCCTTCCGGGGATATGGCCTTTCCAGGGCTTATATTCCAGGAAACGATGGGCCATAACGGCCTCACCGGCAGTGTTGGTCAGCATGTTGCTACGCAGTCCGATCAGTCCGCGTGAAGGAATTTCGAACTCCAGGTGCTGCATTTCACCCTTGGATTCCATCACCAGCATTTCGCCTTTACGTTGTGTAACCAGATCGATCACTTTACCGCTATAATCACCTGGCACATCCACCACAAGGATCTCGTAAGGCTCATTTTTTTTGCCATCGATCTCTTTTACCAGAACCTGTGGATTACCAACGGTGAGCTCATACCCTTCACGGCGCATGGTTTCAACCAGGATACCGAGGTGCAAAATGCCCCTTCCATATACCAGGAAACTATCGGCACCATCTGTATCTTCCACCTTCATCGCCAGGTTCTTTTCGGTTTCCTTCATCAGGCGATCACGCAAGTGCCTGGAAGTCACAAATTTTCCTTCACGGCCGAAAAACGGCGAGTTATTGATGGAAAACATCATACTCATGGTAGGCTCATCTACACTGATCACAGGAAGCGCTTCAGGATTTTCAAGATCAGCGATGGTATCCCCGATATTGAAATCTTCGATACCTACTACGGCACAAAGATCACCAGCAACTACTTCTGTTACCTTGCGCTTGCCCATTCCTTCAAACACATAGAGTTCTTTCACTTTCTGGCGCTTGATGGTGCCATCAGCCTGCATCAACGCAATATTTTGACCTTCTTTAATGGTACCCCTGGCTACTTTACCAATAGCAATCCTTCCAAGAAAAGAAGAATAGTCCAGCGATGTGATCTGCATCTGTAAATAACCCTGTCCGATATTTGGTGGCGGAACATGTTTTACAATACCATCCAATAGCGGAAATATATTATCGATCTGGGTGAGTGTATCATTGAACCAGCCATTCTTACCACTACCATAATAGGTAGGGAAATTCAGCTGCTCTTCAGTAGCATCAAGGTTGAAGAAAAGCTCGAACACGGCGTCGTGCACTTCATCCGGCCTACAGTTCGGCTTGTCGACCTTGTTGATCACCACAATCGGGTGAAGATTCAGGTGAAGGGCTTTTTGCAACACAAAACGTGTCTGCGGCATAGGACCTTCAAAAGCATCCACCAGCAGAATCACACCGTCAGCCATTTTCAATACGCGCTCCACTTCACCACCGAAATCGGCGTGACCCGGAGTATCAATAACGTTGATCTTAACCCCGTTGTAAACAACAGAAGCATTCTTACTAAAAATGGTAATTCCCCTTTCACGCTCCAGATCGTTAGAGTCCATGATCAGATCACCCGTATCCTGGTTATCCCGGAATACATGGGTAGCATGAAGTATTTTATCTACCAGGGTAGTTTTACCGTGGTCAACGTGGGCAATGATGGCGATGTTTCTTATATCCATAATACGATTGACACAGAGAAAATGCAGAATCTTTTAATACACGAAGGGGAGGATCTCTGCGTCACTTTACAATCCTTCCCAGTGAATTTGGCGGCGAAGGTACTACAATTGCGCGGGAGGGACAAATCCAGCGAAAAAGCTAAGATTAATTTCACATCTGGCTAATGGAACTTCGCTCTGCTTTGATGAAACATATTGGTTACCCGATTCTCTTAATAATCCTATGACCTGAACTATTTTTATGCCCAGGATTTTCTCCGGCATAATATCGCCAAAATCACTTTCAAACGTTAAAAAACATGAAATATCTCGCCATCCCGGTAATTATCTTATTAGCCGCCTGCGACCAGCCAAAAAACAGTACCATAACCCCTGCCCCGGAGGCAACCATAAAAGACAGCTTAAAGCCAGAAGGTGTATCTCAACTAGCAATGCACCGACCATCATGATTAATTTGCCCGGATGCATATCTTACCTACTTTGTACTGGCAAACCTGCTTATTGATATGAAGTTAAAAATCCTGCTCGCTTTCATCGTGGTGTTGATCATCACATACCTGATCGGTCCCAAGCCGGAACCCGGTAAGTACACGGCCCAGCTTCATCCTATTTCGGATACGGGCGCCCTGTTAGAGCGTGATCTGGAAACAAATGAATCCAGTTTCAAACTGAAGCCCGACAACCAGGCCCGCATCTTATGGACCAACGACAGCCTGAAGAACAAAACAGAATATGCCATCGTTTATCTGCACGGTTTTACCGCCAGTCAGGAAGAAGGCGACCCGGTGCATGCGGATTTTGCAAAAAAGATCGGTGCCAATATGTACCTGTCAAGATTGTCGGAGCACGGCAAAGACACTTCTGATCCGCTATACAGCATGACGGCCACATCCCTTTGGGAATCGGCGAAAGAAGCTTATTCCATAGGCAAACAACTGGGGAAAAAAGTCATTTTAATGGGCACCTCAACAGGTGGCACACTGGCATTGATGCTGGCATCGGAACAATATCCGGAAATAGCAGGACTGATCCTCTACTCGCCCAACATCGAAATCAATAACCCTGCGGCCTGGGTAGCCAATAATCCATGGGGTCTGCAGATCGGCAGGTTTGTACTGGGCGGACCATTGGCAAAGGGATCTGATACCCGCGAGTTGAATATGAAATATTGGAACTTCAGTTACCGGGTAGAAGCAGTGACCCAATTGCAGCAATTGCTGGAAGAAAAAATGAATGCAGAAACATTCAAAAAAGTCAACCAGCCACTGCTCATGCTTTACTACTACAAAGACCCCGTTCACCAGGATTCAACGGTGAAAGTATCCGCGATGAATAAAATGTTTGCTGAGATCTCCACACCGCAAGACAAGAAACGAGCCGTTGCGATTCCTTCAGCAGGTAACCACGTAATCGGTTCATACATCAAATCCAAGGATGTTAAAGCTGTGGAGGACGAAACGCTGAAATTCGCAGACGAAATCCTATTGAAAAACTAATTCCGTAATTTACCCGTTAAACCTGCTTGTTATGCGTTCAAAGATCGCCGGTATCGGCTATTATGTCCCCAGCAATGTATACACCAACCTGGATCTGATGAAGATCATGGATACCAGCGATGAATGGATCCAGGAAAGGACGGGGATAGTAGAAAGAAGATATGCTGATACCACCAAGGAAACCACAGCCACCATGGGCGTGGAAGCAGCCAAGATCGCTATAGAACGCGCAGGACTCACACCGCAGGACATTGACTTCGTGGTGTTCGCCACCCTCAGCCCCGACTATTATTTCCCTGGCTGTGGCGTGCTTTTGCAAAGGGCACTAAAAATGAAAGAGATCGGCGCATTGGATGTACGTAACCAGTGCAGTGGTTTTGTGTATGCACTTAGTGTGGCTGACCAGTTCATCAAAACGGGCATGTATAAAAACATCCTGGTGGTTGGGTCAGAAAAACATTCATTCGGACTTGATTTCACTACCCGCGGGCGGAATGTAAGTGTGATCTTTGGAGACGGTGCAGGTGCCGTTGTACTTCAACCCACTGAAGATTCAAATCGTGGCATCCTGAGTACCCATCTTCACAGTGATGGCGAAAGCGCAGAACTCCTGGCCATGTACAACCCCGGCACACATGCCAACTACTGGTCCGGCACGGAGCTTGCGACTTTTAAGAAAGATGCAAAAATGGGCGAGTATTTCATGAGTCATGAGATGATCGATCATTGCCAGAACTTCCCATATATGGACGGACCGGCAGTATTCAAAAAAGCGGTGGTGAAATTTCCAGAGGTGATCATGGAGTCGCTGACCACGAACAATTACAAGCCTTCAGACATCAGTTTACTTATACCCCATCAGGCCAACCTCCGGATCTCTCAGTTTGTGCAGCAAAAACTCGCGCTACGGGATGACCAGGTCTACAACAACATTCAGAAATACGGCAATACAACAGCGGCTTCTATTCCCATTGCCCTCTGCGAAGCCTATGAAGCCGGGAAGATTAAAGAAGGTGATTTGGTCTGTCTGGCTGCATTTGGTTCGGGATTTACCTGGGCAAGTGCTTTGCTGAAATGGTAATATGAAACTGATCCTGATATTATTTGCGCTGTTCTGGGTCCAGCCGGACAGCTGGACGGTCTATCTCAATGAAAAAAAGATCGCCAGTGGCACTGATAAGCCTGTAGCGATCAGTTGGACAGCGAGTAAAAAAGGCAAGCTGGTCATTGATTACCAACAATCCCCGTCGAATATAAAATGGAAGCGGGATTTCGTGATCACCACGGTCAATGATTCGATATTGAGTACTTCTTCATTCTCTTATGCGAGTGGCAAGTTTGAAATCCCCTGCTCCACAGTTTCAAGTCTGTTGATGAAAATGGACACGATCAAACTTCATACAGAGCAGCATCCCGCTGATGAGCAGATGATGGTCAGGAGTAAAATCCAACCCCTGCTCATCATTACAAAAAAATAATCCATCTTGCAGGGGCATGACCAGGAAATTGATCTTCCTGATGAACCCCTTATCAGGCACGGGAGATAAATATCATATCAAAGAAAAGCTCATTGGTAAGATGAATGCGGAAGGCATCCCTTTCGAATTTGTTCAGACCAATGCCGAAGGAGATTATGAGTTCCTGGATAAACGGATCAGAACGGAACAGATTCAAAATCTGGTGATCATTGGGGGCGATGGAACTGTGAGTCATGTTGTCAATGCATTGAGGCATCTTCCGGTTGATTTTGGCATCATTCCTACGGGTAGCGGGAACGGCCTGGCGTTAGCGGCGGGAATTCCCCGTGATCCATTAAAGGCCCTTGACATCATTCTTCATGGAAAACCTTCGCGGATAGATGCGTTCACCATCAACGGGCATTTTTCCTGCATGTTAAGTGGCATTGGGTTCGACGCAAAAGTGGCCCATGATTTTGCAAAACAAAAAACGCGCGGCCTGTGGTCGTATGTCAAAGTAAGTGCCGCCAATTTCTTCCGGGCAAAAGAATATCCATTCACCCTGCGGATAGACCAGAAAGAGATCACTACAGAAGCCTATTTCATCAGCATTGCGAATAGCAACCAATTCGGGAATAATTTCACCATTGCTCCAAAAGCCATGCTGAGTGATGGTTTGCTGGATGTGGTGGTGGTGCAGAAGATGAATAAATTGCAGGTATTACTGTCTATTTTTTACCAGATCCGTTATGGGGACGTACAGGAAAGTATATTCAAGAAACAGGGCATCCTTTATTTCCAGTTGAAAGAGTTAGAGCTTATCAATACAGCCATGGCGCCCTTACACATTGACGGGGATCCCTATGAAACCTCCTCAGCTTTTAAAATCAACGTGATCCCCTCTGCCCTGTCGTTGATACAACCAGGGTGATCCATTAACATCATCGTGATCCCCTCGCCCTGTCGCTGATACAACCAGGGTGATCATTTGAGTTGTCGGAAACGGGAGAACGATGCCTGGTTGCCCATTGAACCCAGGGCTTCACCAATATCGATCTTTTCTTTTACGGTAAGATGGAAGTTTAATGCTGCAGCCTGGATTTTCTTTGCAGGCACATAAGTGAAGCTGCACTTCTCAAAAGGGAAACTGAATTTCTGATCGGCATAGGAGATCATCTCTTCATGGTAGTAATCCTGCATTTTCATCCAGTTCATCTGAATTACGGTAATGGGTTTCGTGAACATACTCGTGAATCCGTCCACTTCTTTCTGTTCACCCCAGTCACCGCTTTTCCGATCGCGGATCTGTATAAAAACCACGCCGGCAGTATTCTCCCTGATCCAGTCATTAAATACACTTAGAAATCTTAGGGTGGTTTCATGACCAAAATTATCACGGATACCCGCGTCCATCACATCGATTACCGGCTGTGTGGGAAGCCATACGTTCGGCAACACATAGGGAAAGGTAGCGTTGATGCGCATGGCGGAAAGGATACGCAAGTTATAGGGGTCCTGTTTTTTAAAAAAGCTGCAGAAGTCAATCGCATCGGGCTCTCCGAGTCCTCCATTCCCCGAGTCGGGCCAGTTGCGCATCATGAAACTGATGGGTTGGGTGCTGATCAGCATCTTCCTGCCATCAGCAGAAATCGTAGAAGCATAAAACATCAGGGGTAATCTTCCTTCTGCCTCATCGTGTACATAATCTTTCAACTGCCTGTTGAGAATGCCAGCCACATTTTCATTCAGTTTTTGTTCAAATGCATAAGCCCGGTCTTTGATATAATGATAGGGACCTACATTGAATTTTTGTGCCGGCGCAAAAATATCTCGCGTTACCATTGAAGAAAATAATGGATTCAGCAGGTCACGGGAGATCATGTCCACGTACTTCTCATTGCAGGGGTCAACGGCCATGCCTTGTTGTTTGAGGCGATAGAGTTCCCGGTAAAATCCTGCGCCGAGCATACCGCCAGAAGCACCGCTGATCAAGAAGGTTTTCTTCATCAATTCGCCACCTGAAATACTATCGAGACGCTGCAACACATTTACGGCAAATGTAGCAGACCTTGTGCCGCCGCCGCTGAAGTTCATCACATACATCAATGGCTTATCTTCTTTCTGCCTGGCCTTCCATTTATTGAGTACGCTGATCATCAGTTCCTTGTCTTCCGCCATTTTGCTAATGGTGCAAAGTTTCGCGATACTGTCCTTACTGTACACCGGCCGTTCTTCCGGATTAGTATAATTAAGCCCGTATGCTTTGTTTCTGGTATCAATCACGTCGTAGCGAAATAATAGGTCCACTACCAAAACGATCAGGATCAGAATGGGCAGGCTCCAGCTTTTCATCCAATACACCAGTGCTGCTGAGGCCGCCATCATGATCGAGAACATGAGTAAGATGCCCGCTGCGGCCGGGAGCTGGAAGATATTGGTATCCTGGAACAAACCCACAATAGCCAGGAACAGAAAAGCAAGTATGATAGAGATCACTGCAGAAAAGTGGTGGCGTTTAAAGACGGTTTCTACAAATTCGTGCGAATAATGGGAAATATTTCGGGGCTTCTTCAGCTTCATCCGGGTGTTGTAAAACAATTCTACATGGATCAGTCCTTTTTCGTGAACATGTTTTCCGTCTGCATCGTAATGCCCGATGTATTTATGCGGCTCCCTGATAATGGGGCTCATATTACGCATCATGGTTTTCTCGGCGCCGAAAAAATAAGAGATAGAAATAATGCTGAGCAGGATCAGACCCAACAGAAACCCGGCAATGAGTATGAGGATCTCTCCTATGCTCATCAGTTCCCTGAACTTGTCGAACTGCACCGCTCTGAAGCAATAAAAGAGCAGGAACAGGATCGGGATCACCGAATTGTTGATGAAATATTTTAAGAAAGGTTTGGAGGTGGTAGCCAGAAACTTAAACTGGCGGCTATGCAGGATGAAGGTGGTCACGTGCCAGCTCATGATGAAGATGCCCATGGAAACCCCGATGATCGCAGTACTTACTGCATTCACATTTCCGAGATATTCAGGAGCGAGGAAAAGCGAATCTGCGCCGAAAGTGCTCATGAAGTTGCCATTGATGGCGCTGCCCAGCACATACCAGAAAAGAAGCAGTACCTGGTATTTCTTTAGGTGCAGCAATACCAGTTGTATAGGGAAAGAATAGAACAATCCTTTCAGGAACAACTTCATACGGTAATTTAAAGTAAATCAGGAACCCTTATCTCAGAATTCTCAAAGTCCATACCATGGACAACAAGAGCAGCATGGCAACAAACTGGTGGGCTACACCCAACCAAAGCAGGTATTGTTTATCGGGCGAATAGACCACCGTAAAGATGCCTAATACAACCTGAACCAATACAAGAATGGGCGGCCATGTCCTGCTATTCCTAAACAACGGTGTAGCTGCCGTTTTTAGTGCTTTCGACCACCATAAGAAAATCATAAAACAGATCAGGTAGGCCAGGTTTCGGTGGATAAACTGAACCAGTATGGGGTTATTCGTAACTGCACCCGCCATCTTTCCCATATTGTCGGGCAACCACATTCCGTTGATGGTTGGCCAGGTAGGAGCTGCCGTGGCAGCCTTTAATCCGGCCATGAACGCACCGTAAACCAGTTGAACAACCAGTACTGAAAGGATCGCAATGGTGAATTTTTTCAATCCGGGCTGAACTGTGTACTGGTCTTTTGGGA
The DNA here is from genome assembly GCA_031375135.1 of Sphingobacteriales bacterium. Classification (GTDB taxonomy): domain Bacteria; phylum Bacteroidota; class Bacteroidia; order Chitinophagales; family Chitinophagaceae; genus Pollutibacter. The sequence continues at coordinate 12,198 of JANMHK010000222.1, forward strand.
TCAGGAAACTGATGGCAAACCAGAACACGTAACAGAGCAGGCCCAGGGCGGTGATAAAATGGATGGAGAGGCGGATATGACTTACGTAAAGGTCATTTTCGTTCAACCCACTCTTAACCATGATCCAACCGATCGCACCTTGCAATGCACCGAGCAGGAACAGCAGAACCATCGGCCAGATCATTTCCTTTTTGAATTGCTTTTTTACAAGGAAGTAGATAAAGCCCACAGCAAAAACCAACCCCATGATCCTGGCCCAAACGCGATGGAACCATTCCCAGAAATAAATGAACTTGAAATCTGAAAGGATAAAATCAAAATTAATATGCTTGAACTGGCCAATTTGTTTGTACTGATCGAAAGCCTTGTTCCATTCGAGATCATTTAGAGGCGGGACGGTTCCCAACAGGGGCTTCCATTCTGTTATGGAAAGGCCGGAGCCGGTAAGCCTGGTGATGCCGCCTAGAAGGACTTGTATCATGATCATGGCAACACCGATCAATAACCATATAGCAACAGGAGATGTCTGGTACTTACGCATCCTTGCAAAGGTAGTAGCAGTCCCTGAAACAAAACAATTATGATCCTCGACAGCTGGTGCAATTTGAAAAACATTAAACATTAACTTCGGTTTCATGCTGCGCCCGTATTACCAGAACAAACTGCGAGAAGCCGGATGCGACGAAGCCGGAAGGGGCTGTCTCGCAGGGCCCGTATTTGCAGCAGCGGTAATCCTACCACCCCGGTTCAGGCATCCGTTGCTGAACGATTCAAAACTCATGAAGCCCGAACACCGCTATGAACTCCGGGAGCTGATCCGGGAAAAAGCCCTGGCCTGGGCCGTCGCGAGTGTAGATCATGAAGAGATCGACCGGATCAATATTCTTCGTGCTTCGTTCAAAGCCATGCATTTAGCCCTGGCTCAGCTGCCTATCTTACCAGAACTCATTTTAGTGGATGGCCACATGTTTACGCCATATGGCGAGGTGCCGCACCAGTGCATGATCAAAGGCGACAGTATTTTTGCCTCTATTGCAGCGGCCAGTGTGTTGGCCAAGACCTATCGGGACGATTTTATGAAAGATTTGCACCTGAACTTTCCGGAATATGGATGGCTGACCAATAAAGGCTATGGCACTTTGGAGCATAGAAGGGCGATCACACAGTTTGGACTCACGCCTTTTCACCGGCGATCTTTCCAAATGAGTGACATTCAAATGGATTTAGAATTTGACAAAAAGGGATTCAATTAATTCTTAATTTTAAGCATGGAAGCGACAACCGTAAATGGCAATTTAACAGCCAAGGATT
>JANMHK010000230.1:0-1899 GCA_031375135.1 Sphingobacteriales bacterium
CCCTTCAGCGATCGGTAGATCCCCTTATAACGTTGCAAATTCTGCCAGACCGGAAAGAAAAATAATACCAATAAAGCACTGGGCAGAAAAATCCCAACAGTTCCAATAACACACCCGAGCAATTGAGCTTTGTTGCCCGAACCTTTCATCGACAATCCGCCAATAAAAGATGCAATGGAAAACACCGGGCCAGGAATGGCTCTTACCACACCGGCACCAGTCAAGAACTCATCCTGATCCATCCTGATCACATTTTGGTTCTTCTCAATGACGCGTTTAGACGTTGGGCGTACAACGTACTGTTCATACATCAACGGTATCAACACGTCTCCACCTCCAAATACAATACTCCCAAACCGGTACTGATTCTCAAATAAGTTGAAGCCACGGCGGTTAGGCCACTCTTGCTTTCTTGACAACTCCGATAACACACCGCTCACTACGAATATTGAAAAAAAGATCAAGAGGTTCCCCCACTTGATCGGCCTGTGTTGATTATCATTATCACGATTCTGCTCTCGATTCGTTAATGCATATATCAGTCCTCCCAAAATGATCACTATCGGGAATATCCAGGGCGACCTGAAAAAATAGAAAGTAACGATCATCGAAAAGACCATGATGTACCTCGCCATCCGGTTCCTCACTACCAACGTAAATGCCCGAAAACTGGCAAAGGCTAAAAACCCAACTGCCATCGGCTGAATGAATTTGAAAACATTCGTACTGATCTTGTTTCGATCGATGTACTCCAAAAGAAAAGAAAGCGCCCCCATGAAAAAACAGGCAGGTAAAATCCAGATCAGTAAAGTCACCAGTGCTAGTGGAAGCCGCCCCCGCTTGAACCCAATCAAAGTCATCGTCTGCGTTGAAGAAGCCCCGGGCAACAACTGGCAAAATGCATTGTACTGGAGTAGTTCATCTTCAGTGAGGTCTTTCCGCTGATGAACAAACGTTTTTAACATCATTCCCAAATGACCCTGGGGGCCTCCAAATGCAGTGATCGAATGTAAAAACACTGCACGCAGGAATGGTATGTGTCGGACTAGATTCAATAGCAGTAATGGTTGGTGGACTGAATTTAATACTCTCCTTTCACTATGCCAATTTCAACAACTAAATTGCAGCATATTCCCGTTTGATGAGAAACTTATTCTTCTGCCTCGCTATTATCGTATCGGCATCGTCGTGCTCCCCATCTTACTACAAGAAAATCTCTTCCCAACAGAAGGTCTCCCCAGGTGATCATTTTCCCGATTACAGCGATCTACGCTTGTGGGCAGCCCATCCCTATAAAAAGGATCCGTCCGACAGTGTGCCGAAACCACTTCAAGCCGATTGGCGAGACAGTACCGTAGATGTATTTTTTATCCACCCAACCACCTTTACGGACCCTGCCCGTGTAGAGGACTTCAATGGAAGTCTGTTCAGCGATAGCTTAAATGCGAAGACGGACTACACCAGCATCCTTTACCAGGCAAGCGTATTTAATGGGGACTGCCGGGTATTTGCGCCACGCTACCGCCAGGCCCACATCGGCATGTACACATATAATGACACAGCAAGAGCCAGGAGAGCTTTCGATACAGCCTATAGTGATATCAGGACGGCCTTTCTCTATTATCTGGAGCATTATAAAGGCCGGCCAATTATCATTGCTTCCCATAGCCAGGGGACCCAACATGCAACAAGACTGCTGAAAGAATTTTTCGATGGTCAGCCACTGGGCAACCGCCTCGTTGCAGCCTACCTATTGGGAATACCAGTAACCAGGGAGGCTTTTAATATTATCCGGCTCTGTCAGGCTTCCACACAAACCGGGTGCTTCGTAACCTGGAGAACGGTTCGCCGCGACTTTGAGGTCCCCGAGTATAACTCCAAGGAAGAAAATACTGCCGT
>JANMHK010000244.1:0-15410 GCA_031375135.1 Sphingobacteriales bacterium
GTTAGCCATCACGTTGATACTTGTATCCGGCGTGTTCAACTTGATCTTTCCAAGGGTCTGTTCCCAGAACGTTTTTACTTTTTCTAAAGCTCGGGCAGCCGCAAACGGATTGCCGAATTGTTGAACCAGCCTGATCGCATCTGACTGGTTATCCCCGGTACCCAATAAGAAGACGATTTCATGTTCCTCATCCGGCTCCAAATCTAAATAAGCCTGTATGGCCCCACATGAATCGAGTGCAGCACCAAATCTCCCGGAAAGTCTGACCCGTCCCATGGCATTAGGACGCTGCAATGAGCCATTTCGGCCAATGAATTCTGTTCTGTCGCAACTAAACGTCCGGGAGGATTCACTCACATCAAAGAAGCATATTCTGTCGTTGAATTCTTTATTGTATTGATTTCTTGCTAAAAGAGCACCTGTTAACGCGTCCGCTTCTGTCAGGATGTGCATAGCGGATTTGGATCTGATATCTCCCAATACCCATTCCACATAACCCGTGACTGACAATCTTCTTTTTTGGGCAGACAGATTTCGGATTTTGATCACCGTAAATTTTACTGTTGCTTCTGTGTCGACATACACCATCATGTTGGTGCTGATGTCCTCTTCAATATGCTCAAATTTGCTATACCCAAAACCATGGCGGGCAATGTATCCAGATCTGCCTCTGCAAGGCAGGAATGTGGGCGACCAATATCTGCCTGTTTCTTCGTCGCGTATGTAAAAAGTTTCGCCCGATAAGTCAGTTACGGCATCATTATTCCACGGAGTTAAACGGAACTCATGGGCATTCTCAAACCATGTGTAGGCCTGTCCACTTTCTGAAACAACTGTACCAAATATTGGATTGGCAATCACGTTTACCCAGGGAAGTGGTGTTATTTGATTAAGTCCCGAGTTTATTACATATTCTTTTCCATCTTTTGAGAATCCACCCAATCCATTATTATGATCCAAATCCTGCTCCGGTGAAAGTTTGTTTCCATACGAGGTTTGGATCTCCTTAGGAATTAAATTAGGAATCGGAGTCTTCTGCATGGCACGTTTACTGATTTGGCTTACCAGGCTGCCGTTGGCATCAGAGAGCACTATTCGCGCTACCGATTGTATCAGGATACGGTCTTCCATAGCGATCTGTTCCGTGATCCTGACGAAAATTCCTCCGGGTTTCTCGGTAACCTCAATCTCTTGTCCTGCGCTCGTTAAAGCCAAAAGCTGACTTTGAAGGGTTTGCCTGTATCCCCCATAATCTTCATTCCATATAACGAGGTCCACAATAAGGCCTTTCAGTCTCCAATAGGCGTGGGCCTGTATTAGTTGTTTGACGATACTGATATTCTCGAGATCGGAAATTTGAAGCAACACAATGGGCAGATCGCCTGAAATAGAATAACTCCATAAGCCAGATTGCCCCTTATTGTTCTTCATGATTAATCCTGGATCAGCTCTTAACAACGGGTTATGGTACACTACGGAGCCGGCCATCCTTGAATATAGTTGGGCATCTGATTCCGTTGCATTGATCTGCCGGAGGACCATCTGGCTATGCGTCCATGACAATTCAAAGGCGCGGTTAATAAAAGAGGGGTCCTGATATTTCTCTATTAATAGCTCGCTCATTTCACGGGTATCGCTAATGCCATAAACGATATCTATGGTCACGGTTTCCATCGGATCCAACATCAGCCTGTATTGAATGCTTACCACAGGATCCAACACCGCGCCCTGAGTTCCTGACAGGGGCAAGTCCTGATTCATAGCAAGTGGGCTGACAATTGAGTTACCTCGTCCAATGAATTTCATGCGGTCGGTTTCATAGCTAACCATTTGAATATCGTTGGAATTCGTTTTCATTAAATGAAACATCCATGGCGGTCGTTCTTCGGCTGATCTTGGCCGCCTTGTGCAGACGATCGCATTTTTCTGCGGCAGGATCTCCGTTTGAACGAAGAGGTTACTGAAGGCGGGATGCAACACATCTGCGATCGGAGCAGTTAATACAATTTCTGCGTAACTAGTCAGTTCAATGGACCTGCGTTTCCTTGAACGGTTTGTAATTCGAATTCTCCTGATCTCCACATCATCCTCCGGAGACACCGCAATCTCTGTATGTGTTTCAAGATCATGGTCATCTCTTCGAATTTCAGCCCGGCCTTGTGAAAAAACTGCCTGATAATGGGTTGCAGGTTTTGCTGAAGGTTGGTGCGATGATGACCAGAAATTTCCTTTTTCAAGATCACGAATGAAGCAAAAATTTCCCCAGTTGTCACATGTAGTGTCTTCTCTCCAACGGGTTACTGCAATATTTTTCCATCGGCTATATCCTCCCCCGGCATTGGTGAGCATCACGTGATAGTTGCCATTGGATAATAGTTGAACTTCCGGGACATTAGTGTTTGGATTTTCGATGATCCTCATTTCAGTTTCCCCGGATTCGACATTGATGTCTGCAACATCAGGTGGTGGCGAGAAGAATTTTGTGGCTTTCGGAATTCTTTCCTGTAACAATAATAACGTAGCCTGAAACTGCGGTTCACACTCGAATCGTTTTTGCATAGGCTTATCCAAAAGCACGTAAGCCAGGGATAAAAAACTCATTCCCTGGTGGTGGGCCATGAATGATTTTATAGGTACATTATTTTGGCCTCTCGGAACTCTGGAGGGTGTATAGTCGATGGCTTCGTAATAGCCATATCTTCCTTCAAATTCGCCTCCAGAAAGATCTTGCAGGTTTTTGTACGCTTCTTCGGGGTCTACCATCAATGCCATCATAGTTGCATAAGGTGCGATCACCAGATCTTCACTTAAACCCCGCTTAAGGCCAAGCTCGGGAACGCCAAATGCACGGTATTGAAGATTGAGATGGGTGTCTACCTGGTTATAGCCTGATTCGGAGATTCCCCAAGGCACTCCGAGTTGACGGCCATATTCGATCTGGCGTTTGACCATGACTCTGTAAGTCTGATGTAATAACGTGTTCTCATACGTGGGCATATATAGCAAGGGCATCAGGTATTCAAACATTGACCCGCTCCATGAGAGTAGAACAGAATCACCACCGGCATTGGTGAGCTGTCGTCCCAATGCAAACCAGCTTTCCTGCGGGAGCTTACCCTGTGAGATACCAACAAACGTACTCAACCGGGCTTCAGATGCAAGAAGATCATAGTAACTGAGATCTCTTCTGTGTTCATCAGCATTGTAGCCTATTGTCAGCAGGTGCTGGCTCTTGTCGTACAGGAATTCATATTCCATGTCAGACAGCTCGCTGCAAATCGTATTCAGTTCGTCTAGTATAGCTATTCGTTTACGAGCCACTTCACTTCCAGTTTCTAATTCCGTCAGTATTTTTTCAAGCCAGGCCTGCTCATCGGTCGTTAGCATATTTGTTCCTTTCAGCCCTGTTGAAATAGATGCCTCTAAAGCAGAGACCTCATTCAGGTCAGGTACACTGTCCATACTAAGCAGGGTCGAAAATTTTTCCGGAGTGGGAATAAGTGTTAACCAGGGAGCTATCAACGATAATTCGTTATTAATATGCCGGCATTGAGATAAGATTGCACTGGCCCATGGAGCTTTTGTGGGTTGCCCTTTGAAGTGAGCTTCAATTATTTCCGCCTCCGAAACCAATTTCAAAACCAAAGGATATATGTTTTGGAGGGTAAAGGGTTCGAGTGTGAGAATGTTATTTAAAGTTTGCAGTACATCTTTTAGCCTGTCTTTATCTTTTATTTCAGATCTCAATACCTGCACGGTGTCTTGTATGCCATGGAATAATTGAATGCCGATGATGGGCTCGCCAGGCATGGATAAAATACCTTGTCTTAATGTTAGTAATTGACCTGCAAGATTTCCGCTATCAACAGTTGAAACATATCTTGGCGGTAATGATTCAAGGGTAAGGGTGTCGTACCAGTTATAAAAATGGCCCTTGTACCTTTCCATTTTCTGCAGGGTACTGAAGGTATTGGTGGTCCGTTCTATAAATTGTCCAATAGTGATGTATCCAAAATCCACTGCAGCGAGATTGGCCATCAGGGAGAGTCCGATATTAGTGGGGGAGGTTCTGTGTGCAGTTCTTTCAACTGGATGCTCCTGGTAATTATCCGGTGGCAACCAATTATCCAGAGGTGTAACGAACTCTTCAAAATATGCCCAGGTCTTACGTGCCAGTCTGCGCAGGAAGTTCGTCTGTATAGCATTAAAACTGGCTACTCGTGAAACCAGTGGCCTGCTTAAATACCAGGCAATGGCGGGGGAGCAGATCCAGAGAATGAGGATCGGGTCGGAGAAAATATGTGCAATGGGTTTGTACACCGTCAAATAGACCAGACCACAAATTCCAATAAGTGGCGCGATCCACATAGAACGGTAAGCCTCTGCAATGTTTTGTTGTTGATCAAATTCGGGATCGTCGGACCTGTTCCACTCAAGCAAATGTTTGCGTGAAACCACCATTCTCCAGAATGAGCGTAAAATGGCATCAACGGTAAAATAGGCTTCATAAGGGAGGCAGGCCAATATGAAAATGGTTTGATATATGTTGTTGAGTATGGACTCAATAGAGTCTTTAAAATGTTGCTGGAGCAGAATGTCTTTTGGCTTATTCAGGATGTCATTTGCTGCGATAATCAGTGCTGGCAGCAGCAGGATGGCCATGATAACAATACTCCAGAAAAAGCCATCATTCAAAATTGTTCCCCCGGCGATGAGTAGAACGATCAGTGCGAACGGCACCAGGCTTCTACGCAGGTTATCAAATATTTTCCATCTTGATAAAGCCGAAAGGGTATTTCTGAACAGCCCTTTTTGAATACTTGGAACCAATGGTAAAGCCCATGCTGCAATCTGCCAGTCTCCCCTTATCCAACGATGCCGCCTTTTAACATCTGCACTGTATCGTGAAGGGTATTCTTCGTAGAGTTGAATATCACTGAGAAACCCGGAGCGCAGGATACAACCTTCCAGCAGATCATGGCTAAGGATTCTGTTTTCAGGGAAACGGTCGTCTAATGCTTTTCTGAAAATATCTACGTCATAGATTCCTTTGCCGATAAATGATCCTTCATCAAACAGGTCTTGGTAAACATCTGAAACGGCACGTGTATAAGGATCCAGGCCCAAGTCCGTACCATGCAGCCTCGCATATAAAGAATTTTCTGATCCTGCCAGGCTTAGTGCAACCCTCGGTTGCAGAATGCCATAACCTTCAACAACCCGCTGCTTTTTTTCATCGTATTGGGGTTTGTTTAGCGGGTGGGCCATTGAAGCGATTATGCTGCGGGCGGAATCACGGGGTAGTTGTGTGTCTGAATCTATTGTGATCACATATTTTATACTCTCGAATAATTGTCGATTGCCGATAATGAGAGAGAAGCAATCATGTCCTTGACCGCGAAGCACCGCATTAAGGTCAGTGAGTTTCCCCCTTTTTCGTTCATATCCCATCCAGAGCTTATCGACCTTGTTCCATCTTCGGGGCCTGTGAAAGAGAAAAAACAGGCTGTTGTCCTTGCAGTTGTATTTTTTATTCAGGCTTTCAATTTTGTGCTTCGTCCAGAATAAAATATGCTCATCTTCAGGTAATGATTCGGTGGGGGCGTCGGTAAAATCGGTCAATAATCCAAAATGCAGTTGGTCGTCGCGGTTAGCCAGGAAGTAGACCTCCAGGGACTCCACAAGTGATTCCATTTGGTCAATACTGTTTAGCATAGCAGGAATGATCACCAGTGTTCTCGATTCTGCCCTTATCCCTTTTGTATAGTTCATTTTGGGCACCAACCGGGGCTGGATAAAAAGGGTGACCAGCCAGTTGACGACAGTGACAGCGAAATGACTTCCTCCTATGGCGGATAAAATGGCAACAGCGATCAACAGCCACAGGGCTGACCCATTTTCAAAAACTCTCGCGGTTAAGGTTCCCGCTATAAACAGCGTAATGAGCATGATCATTCCGGTATAGATCGCCAGGGGATATTGTCGTGCGATTTCCTGAACCCTATCCCTTACCGGTAGTGAGATTTTTGCACTCTTTTTTGTCAGTCGTACACCCTTGCCCATCAGGTAATAACCTACATGTCCCTGAGCTCCTTTTTCTCCTTTAGCTTCAGCATTTTTTGAAAAATTTATAGCCAGATGGGCAACTTCCTGTTCTGATAGTTCACTATATCTTGCAATTTTTTCAACTACATGCCTATAATTGTCTCGCGTTGAAAAATCCATTTCGGGATAGGTCAGGTCGTTGCCCAGAATCCTTTCAACAATACTGATTGACTCAACAAATTCCCGCCAGTCCACTTTCCCAAGAAACCTCAGGCTACCAATACTGTTGCTCATCGAAACCTGGTCAGTAGCTTGTTTTTGAATTTCGCCATTAATCAGTTCACTACTTGTTTGTCCGGTTTCAGAAAGGCGTTGTTCAATCCAGTTGAGTGGCAGGGCCAGTGCAGGTCCCTTACCTTGCAACATTCGTGTCAATTCAGCCACGAAGGCACTATCCATGGGCGGATTGGATCTCGCCATATCTGCAATCACAAGAATTAGATTTTTCGGATCTTTTTCCGCTGTGGTCGTCATTTGATCTCCCCAATATTCTGCAAGGTTCTGGTTAATACGGCCAAATGCGATCTTGGTGGATAAACGTCGAAGATTTTCGATGAGCGCTAATCGAAGCATAATGGGTACGGCCCAAAGTTCTCCAAGTTTTAATGGGGTAACGGTTTGGTACTCGGTGATGAATGCCCCAAGATTCTTAAGGTCAATCCGACCATCACTGTGGGAAATGATTTCGATGGCAATATCATACACCCGAGGAAGTCCGGACGACTGTCCATTCATCAACAAAGGCAGATCTTCACTATAGCTTTTTGGAAGATGCTTTTTCCCCGTCTGAATCTGCTCTAATATGAGGTAGAAATTATCGAGCAGCCATTCGCCCGCCGGAATAATACGTTTGTCAGTTTTCACTGCTTCAGTAAGCAGCTCATGCACTTCAAGCAATTGAAGTTCATTTTCTGAAAGCCGTTTGAGCAGTTTATTTGACGACAGCTCGGAGCGTACCTTATGCTTGCTAGCCAGAATTTTTCCGTGATGTGACATCTGGTCAGCACCATACAGTTCAGCCCGTAAAGGCGCTTCCTCGCTGGCATATTTCTGCAGTAAACTGTTCCCGCGGTAGGACAGGCCGATCGACGATAAGATTTCTTGGATGGGATTGACTTTCAGTTGATTTCGTTTTAACGTATGAGTTGAAGCATTGCAAAGCAATGCCTGTTGTGCTTCAATAAAGAAGCCAGATAAAAAGGTTAAACAGGACTGTTTCTAAAGGATGGGCAAAAAAGCCGATCAATTGCGAATCGATCAGCTTCAAAAACTGGAGTAGCTGTGAATAATGAGGCCTGAAGGTACGTTTTTCGTTGCTGAAGTACTGTGATTATATCACAAAAAAATCCCGGCTCTGTTGAGACCGGGATTCATAAAAAAGATTATGTCAGAACTGGATTTACCAGACTTTGGCAACGGTATAAAAATGCACGACAGGTGCGCCTACAACTCCGGCTTCTGCCATTTTGTTTTTCAAGCTCGCTGAACTGGTAAATGCTTTTGCTTTTGCCAGGTCATTTACAGCCAGTACAATCGTCACATCATTCTTATCGTCAAAGCTGGAGCCAACTACTCTGTCCGTCATGCCCGCATCGATCCTGGCCTGCTTATGACTGTCGAAGGTTTTTTTAAACACATCATAGTCTTTCACTTTGTGACTGAACATCACTCGGGTTTTGAGTGGGTTAGTGGTAGTATCCAACATTTGAACATCCATGTAAGAAATGGAGGGTACACCAACACCTAGTTTTTGCATGGTTGCTTTCAGGTCTGCAGACGCTGCGAATGCTTTTGCTTTTGCCAGGTCGTCCATTCCAAGGGCCACCATCACCATGTTAGAATCTGACAGATCCCTTCCTACCACATAATTGTGTAAACCTGCTGCAAGTCTTGCTGAATCATGGGCTTCATAACCGGCCAGCCAGGTGGTATAGTTGGCTACCTTGTGCCAAATAACCATCACTGATTTCAGGGGCTGCGGGGCCGGGGGAGGAGGAGGTGCCACTTCCACTACAGCACTGTCTTTAACTTCTTCAGCAGTTTTGTCGCCGCTGTTGCAAGCGGAGAAAAATAAAACGGTGGACGTGAGCAGGACCATTGAACTGTACTTCATGATTTAATTTTTTTAGTAATGAAGTCTCAATAGGGGGATCTGGTTAGGCTTTCGGTGGGGGATAGGGGTAAGATACGCTTTTTTGTCTACCAGCCGTTCTAAGTTCAGTTTTGTTCGCGGGGGAAAGAAAAGAGGTCTAACAAGCCATAAAGCTTTGGTAGGCGGGGATTGACTTCATGATCCTGAATGTGACTGGACATAAGGCAACGATCGACAGCCTATTCTCACCGGCAAAGCTAACCAGTTCGTGTACCAGGTGATTTGCATAGCCTTTTAACCTGTTATGGTCTCTGATGATAAGATGGTCAATAATGATCCGATCCGGACCGGACCATACATAGTGCAGTTCTGCGACCCGCTTCCTTTTTACTTCGGTAAAAAAGCAACCCCGATAGGCATTGTCCTCCTGTAGAATTAGCATCGACTCTAATCTGGCTGATGATTTATCATTATCTTGATGATCGCCCGATGGATTAAAAATACTTCATGTAATGATTATTCTGCTCATCATGCTCATGTCTTTTTTCCGAGAATCACCTGAAGTAGGCGTGATCTCTTCAATTTCCAAAGACTCAGTAGTAACAGCTGCGGGAATCAGGTTTATTGAAGAGAATGTAGTGAGTAGCTTTTCGCCCAGAAAGGTGACCGATCAGCAGTTTGACGAGAATCTGAAGATATTCAAATCAGCCAGGGTTAAACTGGGCGCAGTGAACGTTTTTTTTCCGGGAGAGATCAAGCTCGTGGGTGATCAACTGAATGAGAAAATGGTTTTGGGATATGTAGATACGGTGATGAGGCGGTGCAAACAAGCCGGTGTAAAAATCATTGTATTGGGCAGCGGTGGATCCCGAAGGCTGCCGCCGGGTTATGATTCGATAAAAGCTTCGCTTCAGTTCATTGATATTGTCCGGAAGATGGCCGTTGTGGCAGCAAAATACAACCGCATCATAGCTATTGAAAACCTGAACTATACGGAAACGAATTTTGTGCTCTCCCTTTCACAGGCCATTCAATATGTAAGGGCAGTAAACCATCCAAACTTCAAACTGACGGCCGACATTTATCACATGCTTATGGAGAACGAGTCCGCGGAAGTAATCGATCAGGCTAAAGGCCTGCTGGTGCATGTGCATATTGCTGAAAAAGAAGAAAGGGCATACCCGGGTAAGCGCGGAACAGACTTTGTCCCCTATTTTAAGGCGATGAACAGGATCGGCTACAAGGGCAAGATCATGATGGAATGCCGGTTCAAAGATTTCGACAGCGAAGTGGCGATGGGAAAAACCTACCTCGACAAACAACTTGAATTAGCGAGATAAAAAAGGGAGAATCGTCTCCCTACATATTTAAATAATTCCCGCAAGTTCCAGGCTTCTTTTTTTCAATTTCCTGGCGTCCATATCTTCAATCACCGGATCGGGGAACAAGATCAATGACACGTTGTTTTCTTTCCACCAGCTATTGTTTTTCAGTTCTGTAAATGGTAATATCCCTACCAAATATTTTCTGTCTTCATCGGCATGCCACTCATCAATTGATTCAAAATGATCCCGGGGTATATGTTTCCAGTCTGTAAAACTGACATAGACTTTGAGATGAAAATCATCATTCAATACATTGGGGGTATGATGGTATAGCTTCTTGTATTCGTACCGGTACTGGTAACGGAGTGCTGAGATATCACTTAATACAGCTGATGCTGTTGGGAAACTTCCCGCTCCTTTTCCGTAAAAGAATTGCTTGTCGGCAAATCCGCTCTCGATCACGACGCCATTGTATTCATTTTTCACAAATGCCAGATGGTCGTCCTGCTTCACAAACTGAGGCATCACAAATGCAGCCACACCGCCGTTTTTAAGCTTTTGTGCCTGGCCTACAAGCTTGATGGAAAAATGTTTTTCTTCAGCAACAACAGCATCCTGTGCCTGTATGTTTTGAATTCCGGTGAAAGTGATATTTCCCGGTGCTGTTACAATGCCATAAGCATGGTTAAGCAGCAGGGTCCATTTGTTCAGGGCGTCATAACCCTCCACATCCAGTACCGGATCCGCTTCCGCAAAACCAAGTTGCTGGGCGAGCAATAAGGCCTGTTTGAAATCCAGTTTGTCTTCAAACATTTTAGTGAGGATGAAATTTGTGGATCCGTTGACGATCGCCTTTATGCCATGAAGCAAGTCGTTGTCGTAATACTCCTCCAGGTTCCTGATCACGGGAATGGAAGCGCAGGCAGAGGATTCGTATAAGAGGGAACGTGCTGTTTCCTTTTGCAGCAACAACAGCTCCGGAAGATGTTCCGCGAGCATTTTCTTGCTGGCGCTGACTACATCTTTTCCATTCTTCAGGGCAGTAGAAACGATGTAAAATGCTGGCTCTGTTTCATTGATCACTTCAACCACTACATTGATCTCAGGATCATTCAATATCTCCTCGGGAATGGTGGTGAATAGGGTGTCCGGAGCGTTTCTTTTTTTATTAGCGTCTTTTATACAGACTTTTTTGATTTCTGCATTCAATGACGAGGTCTGTTGTAATACTTTATACAAACCTTCTCCCACCACGCCGAATCCAAATAATCCAATGGTCAGTTTTTTATGCGCGTCCATGTTCATTTTTTGATATGCTTAATGTTTCTTTTTCCGAATTGATGAAATCACCGATCAGCTTGCCGATTTTTTCATACTCCAAAAGGAAGCCGTCATGCCCGTAAAGGGAATCAATAGATGCATAGCGGGCACCTGGTATATGTTCGGCAATGAATTGCTGTTCTTTCACCGGATACAATAGGTCGGATTCTACTCCGATTGACAGGGTGGACGCATTGATTGAGTTTAAAGCCTTCACAACATTTCCTCTTGAACGGCCAAGATTATGCGAATCCATTCCTTTCGTAAGGGCATAATAGCTGAATGCGTTAAACCTTTTTGAAAGCTTTAATCCCTGGTAACGCTGATAACTTTCGCTTCTGAATCCATCAAGCCCGTCGTCATCGTGCTGTGTCTCTTCGTAAGTAGCGTAATGCCTGTAGCTCAATAGTGCAATAGAACGGGCCACTTCCATGCCTCTCAATCCAGCTGTCTCGTCTTCTTGAGACCAGGTAGGATCAGTCTCTATGCACATACGCTGTGATGCGTTGAAGGCTCGTCCCCATGGGGAATGAACGGCATTGGTCGCAATGGGAACGATGTATTCGAACAACTCCGGTTCTTCAACGGCCCATTCGAGCAGCTGCTGCCCGCCCATTGATCCGCCGATACCTACATGGATCTTATCAATGCCCAGTTCCTGCCTCAATGGCTTATAAGCCCTGATCATGTCCCTTGGCGTAAAGAAGGGGAATGCATGATACCAGGGCTGGTCAGTCGCGGGATTGTTGGATAAAGGCCCGATGCTGCCATAACAACTTCCGGGCATATTCACACAGATGATGAAATGCAGGGCGGGGTCAAAGAGTTTTCCTTCTCCAACCAGGCCCGGCCACCATTCAACCGGATCACTATTTGCTGTCAGAGCGTGAAATATCCAGACTACATTGGATCCGGATCGATCGATTTTTCCAATGGTGTTATAAGCCAGGCTGTAGCCGGGGACGGTGATCCCCGACTCCAGCGTGAAAGGCTTATCTGTCTGAAATATTCTTTTCTCAGTTAACTGCATGTTGTGCTGCCGAAATCTTTAGGAATGCCTGATCGAAATCAGCCTTGATATCTTCTATATGTTCAATGCCGACGCTTACCCTTACCTGATCTGGCAGTACACCCGATGCTTTTTGTTCTTCTTCGCTCAATTGTTCGTGTGTAGTAGTGGCCGGATGAATGACCAATGTTTTTGCGTCGCCTACGTTTGCCAGATGGGATGCTAATTTTAATTCATTGATGAATTGGGCTGCTTTCTCTTTGCCGCCTTTCACACCAAATTGTAATACGCCACCACCGGCTCCGCCAAGGTATTTTTGCGCGAGTGCATTATACGGACTGCTTTCCAGTCCGGGATACCAAACATAATTTACCTGGGGATGCGCTTCAAGCCATTTGGCAAGGGAAAGTGCATTTTCAACATGGCGTTGCACGCGCAATGATAAAGTCTCCAGGCCTTGAATGAGCAGGAAGGAATTGAAAGGACTTTGGGCAGAGCCAAAATCGCGTAATCCTTCAACACGAGCCCTGATGATAAAGGCAATATTAGGAAGCCCAAGAGGGTTTCCTTCGCCAAAGATATCCCAGAATTTAAGCCCATGATATCCTTCTGAAGGCTCCGTGAATTGCGGGAATTTGCCGTTACCCCAGTTGTAGTTGCCGCCGTCTACGATCACGCCGCCAATGCTGGTTCCATGGCCGCCTATCCATTTTGTGGCTGATTCAACCACAATATTTGCGCCCCATTCCAAAGGTCTGCAGAGGTATCCGCCTGCACCAAAAGTATTGTCAACGATAAGTGGCAGATCATATTCCTTGGCCAGAGCAGCGAATTTTTCAAAATCAGGAATATTTAGCCGGGGATTACCAATGGTTTCAAGGTAAATGGCTTTGGTGTTCTTGTCAATCAATGGAACAAAACTTTCAACATCATCGCCGTTCCCGAATCTAACGTCTACGCCTAATCGCTTAAATGCAACTTTGAACTGGTTGTAAGTACCACCATATAAAAACGAAGTGCTCACGAAATTATCTCCTGCCTGAACAATATTATTCAGTGCAAGAAACTGGGCAGCCTGACCAGAGCCCGTAGCCAGTGCCGCTACGCCGCCTTCAAGGGCTGCCATTCTTTTTTCAAATACATCTGTCGTTGGATTCATGATCCTCGTATAGATGTTGCCAAACTCTCTTAAACCAAAAAGGTTTGCAGCATGTTCCGAATTCTTAAATGCATAAGAAGTTGTCTGGTAAATAGGAACCGCCCTTGCGTTGGTAGTAGGGTCGATCTCCTGACCGGCGTGTAATTGCAGTGTGTCGAAATGAAGGTTACTCATGATCCTTTGTTAAATTGATGATCGAATTTGTTTATTAACCAAACTTTACTTGAGTATCCAGGAAGCAGTTGATAGAAAACTCTCCTTAGTCAGAGAGCTTGAAGATGGGACATGTTCAAAGCTTGAACTGACTTATCGGTCCCGAACATAAATTGTACGGGATGGCGGTGACACCTTATCTCTGGGACAGGTTGTCAAGGCGTCAAAGGGCCATTTCCCTCAGCCTTTCTGGATAAAAAATAAAGAACTGGACAACAAATATAGGGAAATGTGGGAAATGTGAAAAATGTGGAGAATGTGCACAATGGATGGCATTTTTAGAACTTTGGGGCTCCCCATTGGTTAATTTTACATGATGAGTCAGGATGTGATCGAAGTACAGGGTGCCAGGGTTCATAACCTGAAAAATATAGACATTTCCATACCCAAGAATAAGTTGGTGGTGATCACGGGCATCAGCGGCAGCGGTAAGTCGTCCCTGGCCTTTGATACGATCTATGCCGAAGGTCAGCGGCGATACATGGAAACATTTGGGGCCTACGCCCGCCAGTTTATCGGTGATATGGAACGTCCGGACGTAGACAGGATAACAGGTCTTTCCCCGGTCATCTCCATAGAACAGAAGACCACCAATAAGAATCCCCGTTCAACAGTTGGAACCGTTACTGAAGTCTACGATTTCGTACGACTATTATTTGCCAGAACCGGCGAGGCATACTCTTATAATACTGGTAAGAAGATGATCAAGTTCTCAGAAGAAGAGATCATCGAAAACATATTTAAACGTTTCCAGGGAAAAAAGATCTCTATCCTCGCGCCCCTCGTCAGAGGCAGGAAAGGCCATTACCGCGAGCTTTTTGAAGAGATCAGGAAGAAAGGCTTTTTGAAAGTGAGGATCGATGGGGAAACGAAAGACCTGGTTCCTAAAATGCAGGTGGACAGGTATAAGGTGCACGACATAGAAGTGGTGGTAGATCGAATGGCAGCCACACCAGAATTTAAGGTACGTATCAGCCAAAGCGTGCAGCAGGCTTTAAAGATGGGCAAGGACCTGATGTTTGTACAGGTGATAGATGATAAGAAGGGGCAGGAGCAGCTGGCTTCCTACAGCAGGCAGCTTATGTGTGAGGACACGGGCTTGTCTTACGAGGAGCCTTCACCCAACAGTTTTTCCTTTAATTCACCTTATGGTGCATGCCCTGTCTGTAAAGGACTAGGTCAGGTTTACCAGGTAGATATGGAAGCGGTTATCCCAGACCGTGAACTGAGTATTATGGAGGGAGGTATTGCACCGCTGGGAGAAGCCCGGGATGCATTCATTTTTAAGCAGGTGGAGCAGTTGGCAAAGAAGAATAAGATAAGCCTGAAGGATCCGCTTTCAAAGATTCCCCAGAAGATGTTGAACCTGATCCTTTTTGGCTCAGAAGATGCGTCTGTGGATGTGGATATGGGTTTTGAAGATGACGCGGCAACCTATGAAACTGATTTCGAAGGTGTGGTTAATATGGTCAAGCGCTGGTTCCTGGGAAGCAGCTCAGATGCCATCAGGGACTGGGCCGAAAAATTTATGACCCTGAAAACCTGTGCTACCTGCCATGGCGCCCGACTAAAAAAAGAGAGTCTTTGGTTCAAAGTGGATGGAATGAATATTGCCGAGATGTCTGAGTTGAACCTGGATCAACTCGCCAGCCGTTTCAGCAGCATGGACGAGAGGTTGTCAAATAAGCAGCAGGTGATTTCCAGGGATATATTAAAAGAGATCAGGGAAAGGCTCCAGTTCCTGCTCGATGTAGGGCTAAATTATCTCACGCTGAACAGACCCACTCGAACACTGAGTGGAGGGGAATCCCAAAGGATCAGGCTGGCCACCCAAATTGGATCCCAGTTGCAGGGTATTACTTATATCCTTGATGAACCTTCTATTGGCCTTCATCAGCGGGATAACATGCGTTTGATCGTCGCATTGCAGAACCTGCGGAATATTGGGAACAGCGTACTTGTAGTCCAGCACGATAAAGACATCATGCTGGCTTCAGACCATTTGATCGATATTGGCCCAAAAGCGGGCAAACACGGCGGGAGGGTAGTGGTGCAGGGTACACCCGCGGAGGTCATGGATTCCAATTCGGAAACGGCGATGTACCTGCAGGGTAAAAAGAAAATACCTGTGCCAACTGAAAGAAGAAAAGGAAACGGGAATAAACTTGAGTTGAAAGGGGCAGATGG
>JANMHK010000271.1:0-3107 GCA_031375135.1 Sphingobacteriales bacterium
CCTGGATATGATGGGAGGTCACCCGGCTTAGGTTTTCCAGTTCCTTATTGGCCTGGTTCAGGGTTTCGATCTTCTCTTGAAGTTCCGATTGGAAATAGATTCGCTTCTTTAGGGTGATCATCATGTAGAAGAAAGTGGCAATGATCAGCATACCGGCAAAAGACAACAATACGGCAAGCAAGGGCAGGGTAAACCGTTCAAACTGATCCCTGCTTTTTAGCGACATCTTTAAAGTCTGGTATTCGCTTTCCCGAATGGATTTGTAAAGGGTCTGGTAGTTTTCCAGCATGCCTGTTAGTTGTGTTAAAGCCCTGGCAGTTGCTTCACTGTCCCTTGAATCATAGACAAACGAGATGGAGTCCTGGATAACTGAAAATCTGCTTTCCAGAAGGGTTTTCATTTGCGTAATTTTTTCCTGCTGGGAGCTATTCTGGCTCAAACGAAATAAACTGTCCACATTTTTCAGGATCATGCCATTTTGAATAACGATATCCGGCCACAATTTTTTGTTGTTCAGGATGATCATATTTCTCAGGGTGGTACCATTAATGTAAAGCTGCGCGTTGATATCCCCCAGTAACAGTAAAACCAGATGGGTGTGCTCTATGTTTCTGATGTATTTATCCTGTTTTTTCAGCCTCTGAATGAAACTGAAAGAAAGGATCGCAAAGGTGACGATCGAGAGAAGAAAGGTCAAATACATCAGACGGATGAGTTTGGTCATGTTATTTCCCCAATTTGTTGAGTAATTTCCACAGTGTAATGGAGTTTAGGTAGCATTAACTTTATCATTAGTCCGGCTTTTGCCTTGAAAACCTTTGTTAAGCTTAATTATTCAGCCTTTTCCATGTTCAGGGATTTCTGGTCCTGAACTTGGTATAGTAAAAGCCAGACTAACAACATTTAATCCTGTAAAATATAATCGTAGGATGATCCATCAAAATTTAGCACAAAAGCAGCAAACCAGGATTTTGCCGCAACAAATTCAGCTATTAAATATTTTCCACCTCACCACGGTGGAGTTGGAACAAAGGATCATTCAGGAGTTGGAAGAAAATCCGCTACTGGAAGAGGTGGCTCAGGACGAGAAAACGGAAGAGGGGAGGGAAAGTCAGCAAGATTTCGCAGATTGGGAAGAATACGGATACGATGATATTCCCGACTATAAAACGGAGTATGCCAATTATTTTTCAGATCAGCAACTGCCGGAAAGGCCAATCCCACAAGGGTCCGACTTCAGGGCTAATGTGAAGGAACAGATCAGGATGCTGTTCGAAGATGACCAGGATTTTTTGCTGGCGAGTTTTCTGATCGATTCCTTAAATGATGCGGGCTTGTTAGATCAGAGCCTGTCAACCCTCGCGGAGGACGTTTCTTTTACCCTGAAGAGATGGATCGAGCCAGAGGAACTTGAAAAAATCCTCATGGTGATCCAGACTATCGACCCGCCGGGGCTAGGTGCAAGGAATATCAGGGAATGTCTGATGCTCCAGCTTAAAAAAAAGGAGTCTACAGATCCCCAGGTCAATATTGCTTATCGATTAATCCGGGATCATTTTGAAGATCTGAATAACCGCCAGTTAGAGAAGATCATGGTTCAGCTTAAACTGGAGGAGGAGCAGCTGCGACAAAGTCTTGAATTGATCGCTACACTCAGTTTGAAACCGGTGGACGTGGATGTGGACGAAGCAGGTACCAAAAACTATATTATCCCGGATTTTATTATTACAGTTGAGGAAGAGGAACTTGAAATTTCCCTGGCTAAACAAAGGTCTGCTTCACTGACCATCAACCGGGGATGGATGGAGAATATCAGGAGTCAGTGTAACGATAAAGATAAGGCTGCCAATTATTATCTAAAAAGTAAGTTGCAAGCAGCTGAATGGTTTGTCTCTGCCATAGTTCAACGGGAAACCACGATGCTTAAGATCATGAGGACCATTGTGAAATGGCAATACGAATATTTCCGGGTAGGAGATCCACTTTTGCTCAGGCCGATGATTTTAAAAAATATTGCAGAAGAAACCGGGGTTGATATTTCAACGGTATCGCGGGTAACTTCCAACAAATATGCGTCCACTCCATTTGGAAATATCCTGTTGAAAGATTTATTTACGGAAGGATTGCCTTCTGATAATGGCGAAACCGTAAGTAGCAGGGTGATCCAGCACGCGTTGAAAGAAGTGATCGACCAGGAAGATAAAAAACGTCCCTTTACAGATCACCAACTGGTGACCTTACTTGCTAAAAGGGGATATAGGATAGCCAGGCGAACAGTAGCGAAGTATCGGGAAATGCTTCGTATTCCCACCGCACAGTTGCGGGCCATATGGAAGTAATTAAGTTCCTGTTAGCAATATGAATCATATAAAATTTATCCAATGCCAAAAGCGCTAATTATTGACGATGACCATGACATTTGTTTCTTACTGAATAAATTTCTTACTAAACATGGCTTTAACGTACTTGAGGCATTAACTGCAAAAAAAGCGTACGAGATTATTGACGATCACGAAGATCTTGACGTTGTGCTCTGCGATTACAGGTTAGATGGCACAGATGGAAAAGTTGTGTTACTTCGGATCAAAGAAAAGTATCCGGACCTGCCGGTGATCATTATCACCGGTTATAATGACTTAAAAACAGCCGTTGAACTTATGAAACTGGGAGCCTTTGACTATGTACTTAAACCTTTGTTCCCGGAGGAAATTCTTAACACCATCAATGCTTCTTTAAAAAGATCCGATCAACTTGAAGTTCGTTCCAATGGCCATCTGGCTGCAAGCACCGTTAAGGAAAAACGAAAAACACTTTCCGGAAACGGAGAGTATATTTTCGGAAACAGTCCCGTTTTCCAGATTCTCCTCGATCAGATCATCCTGGTTGGGCCTACTGATTACAGTGTGATCATCTATGGTGAATCCGGTAGTGGCAAAGAAGCCATTGCACAGGAGATCCATAAAAGAAGCAAAAGAGCTAACCAACCGTTTGTTGCTATCGACTGCGGTGCGCTGACCAGAGAGCTGGCCGGCAGTGAACTGTTCGGACACGAAAAAGGGTCTTTCACAGGAGCTATTAACCAGAAGATCGGAAGTTTTGAAGTAGCT
>JANMHK010000276.1:0-1762 GCA_031375135.1 Sphingobacteriales bacterium
ACGTGGAAAGTGGATTCTGGCTGACAGACCTGAAGCCGTTTTCCTGGATATGGTCGTACCCCTCCCTGCTAAAGCCATCATCCCCGGGCCGATTCATTTCTTTCACACGGGAGCCTTGTTGGTTCAGATAGATCTGTTTATGAAGACGGTCTTCGGACCTGGCGATGGATGATTCAATGGGTGCTAGTTTTGGAGCGGTCGCGCTAATTGATTTCAACTTAATGGTATATCGCCCGGGCAGGGCGTACATTTCTTTGGATTCATAGCCTCTTGCGGAAATAACCAGCACGGCCGTTTCGTCTTTTCTTAAGTCGAGGCTAAACGTTCCGTTCTCATCTGTCACTGTTTTTCGATTAGAATCTTTGATACTAACGGTAGCACCTTTGATGGGGCGGCTCCATTCATCCATCACGTAACCCGATATTTGAGGGGAGCGAAACACAAATGCCTGTAAAGAAAAGAGTACAAGCATGAAAAAGTTATTGAAACGCATAAGATTTTCTTTCAGGATGCAGCCATAAACATTTTTACACACATCATCCTGAAAAAAGATAATTTTCCGGTTCAATGTTTCCGTTAAAAACAATACAAGGTGGCGATCGGTCGGATCAGGAACTGGCAGAACAGTATCGGTCAACCCATGATACGGCTTACCTGGGTATGTTGTACGAACGATACATGCACCTGGTATATGGCGTTTGCCTGAAATACCTCAAGGACTCCGAAGCGGCCAAAGACGCGGTGATGAATATTTTTGAAGAGTTGATTGTAAAGCTGGGCAGCCACAAGGTGGATCATTTCAAGAGTTGGTTATATGTGGTGGCGAAGAACCACTGCCTGATGCAGTTGCGACAAGATTCGAAAATAAAAACCACGGAGATCCCGGCAACACTTATGCAATCAGAAGAAGATCTGCATCTTAATGGCGTGATGGAGAAGGAAAAGCATTTACAGGCCCTGGAAGATTGCCTGGAGAAACTGCCTGATGAACAACAGAAAATGGTCAGGCTGTTTTACCTGGAAAATAAATGTTACCATGAGATCGCCGATAGCACCGGGGTTGAGTGGAACAGGATCCGAAGCCATATCCAGAATGGCCGCAGGAACCTGAAGATCTGCATGGACAATAAACCAAATGGACTTTGAAAGAAGAACCTACATATCATTATTCAGCGGCAGACATTCAGCGTTACCTGCAAGGTAAAATGAGTGCGGCTGAGATGCATGCCATAGAGAAAGCAGCGCTGGACGATCCATTTTTAGCAGATGCGCTGGAGGGATATCGAGACGTAGGGGTCGACATGGAGCGTGATCTGGAAGTATTAAGGGCTGGCATGAATGAAAAATTGGCCCCTAAGGCAAAGGTTAGCTGGCTGATTATGGCAGCAGCAGCGGCATTGGTCATCAGTCTTTCTTTCGCCGCCTGGTTGCTGTATATTCCAGGCGATAGGCCAGCCATTGCCAAAATCGATACCAGGGAAAAACAGGCCTCGCGAGGAGATCAGCAGATAGTAACTGCTGACTCCCTCAAAATAGAAGGCGTTCCTGTTGCCGAGTCCGTAGCGGCAGCACCTACTGCTAAGAAAAGCAATAACCCAGTTCAGGAGCCAACTAAAGAAGAAAAGACCTCAGCAGGCAAGCAAGCAGATGAATCTGCCTCCGCGAAACAACAGGAGCTCAGTGGCGCAGACGACAGCATTGTGGGTAACGCAGACTCGAAACAGGAACATCAGTACGTACGATGCATCTGCTGCAACTAATT
>JANMHK010000296.1:0-3037 GCA_031375135.1 Sphingobacteriales bacterium
TCTATCCATATCTGCAAACCCTTTTTCGTAAATGTAGCAACCGTTTCAGGTACTAAGGATACTCGTGTTTCAGGGGAGGGTTCTTTGAGAACGCCTATAATCATATACCAGTGGTTGTTCTGATTCGCGCAAAGTTAAATATTTTAAGCCAGACCAGTTTAGAATGGTGTCTCAAAACCTGATCACGAAATGCTGTTTCTCCCTGAAATCCTTCCGAAAAAAAATAAGACCTATGAAAAACAGGTCAATACTCAGTGTAACTCGTTCATCCTGACGAATGCGGTCCCAGGCCGCCTCCATTCCGGCACTCCAATGAATGTCGTCAAACACAATGCAGGATTCTTCGTGCGTATATGGTAAAAGCGCTTCAAAATATTCCAGTGTGGGCTCAAACCTGTGATTTCCATCTATAAACACCATATCCATAGGCTCAAGATCCGCGATTGCAGCACCTAAATGACTGGCAAAATCACCTCTTAATACCCTGACCCGACCCAATCTGCACAGATTAAAATGCTTTTCTGCGATATCAGCCACCGCCCCTGCCCCTTCCATCGTTACAAGCTGCTCCAGCCCCGGCACCTGGGCCAAATAAGAACTGGTCACACCCAGCGACGTGCCCATTTCCAATATCCTGGTATGGTTAAAATAAACAGCCAATCGGTACAGCAGCTGGCTATAACGCTCAGGCTTAGCCGAAGTTCTGGCGATCTCTGAAACCCGGCGTGTTCTGACCTTCCCTGATCGGGAACCCGCACCCAGATCTTCCACCTCCAGCAAACGATGATCCGCCAACAGGCTTTTACGATATACTTCCGGCATCACATATTCCGGATACTGCTTTTTATCCATGAACACGTTTCGGATAAGATCATATACAAATGGAGAGTGTATACCGTGGCCCCTGCCATTCTTAGCGGTAACGAGATAGTGGAGATATTTTGTTCCGATCCTTAATCCCTTATACATGGATCATTTTTCCCAGGTTTCAAAACTATAAGGGAAGGCATGCTTTTCGTCTGCGGGAAATGGCTGTGAAGAGATCAGTTTCCAGTCCGAATTCCTGATCTCCGGGTAGAAAACTTCAGCTTCAGGAAACACTTCATGTACACGGGTCAGGTAAATGCGATGCGTAAAGGGCATGGAAAGCTTGTAGATCTCGCCGCCTCCGGCCACAAATACTTCTTTACAATCGGTTTCTTCTGCTTTTTCAATAGCTGCGCCGAAATCCTTTACCACCAAGGCTTTCGGATTCCTGGGGTCATAGCCTTCATTCTGTGTGATGATGATATTTATCCGCCCGGGAAGCGGCTCTCCCGCTATTGATTCATATGTTTTTCTGCCCATGATCACGGGCATTCCCCAAGTAGTATTTTTAAAAAACTTCAGGTCGTTCGGCAACCGCCAAAGTAACTGGTTGTGCTTACCAATTTCATTATGTTCGCCGGCCGCAACAATATGTGATACAATCATAGAACAACATTAAACGGCCACGGGTGCTTTAATACCCGGATGGCACTGATAATCCTGCAATTCAAAATCTTCATACCTGAAGGAAAAAATATCTTTCACGTCCGGGTTCAATTTCATCCTTGGTAAAGGATAGGGTTCCCGACTCAGTTGAAGGTTGACTTGCTCGATATGATTATTGTAGATATGAACATCCCCAAAACTATGTACAAAATCGCCCGGCTCCAAACCGCAAACTTGGGCGATCATCATGGTCAACAGCGCATAGGAAGCTATGTTGAAAGGAACGCCCAAAAATACATCCGCGGAACGCTGGTATAATTGACAGCTCAGCTTTCCATTGGCGACATAAAACTGAAACAGGGAATGACAAGGCAGCAAAGCCATTTTCGGCAGATCGGCCACGTTCCATGCTGAAATGATCAGCCTTCTGCTATCTGGATTTTTTTTGATCTCGTTGATCAGCCAACTCACCTGGTCTATCACTTGCCCATCGGCCCCTTCCCAGCTCCGCCACTGCTTTCCATACACCGGCCCAAGTTCCCCTTGCTCATTGGCCCATTCATTCCAGATATTCACATTGTGGTCCCGGAGATAGGCAATATTTGTCTCTCCCTTAAGGAACCAAAGCAATTCATGAATGATGCTTTTCATATGCACCTTCTTCGTGGTGACCAACGGAAATCCTTCCTGCAAATCAAACCTCATTTGGTACCCGAAAACACTGATTGTTCCGGTTCCTGTCCGGTCGTGCTTCTGTGCACCTTTGTCCAGTATATGCCGCAGCAGATCGTGATACTGTTTCATGCCTGCAATTTAATCATTACTTGAGGGCTTCGCTCACCGTGTTACCCACATTTCCACTGGGAACCTGAATCTTCAAAAGGGTTGAAATTGTGGGAGCAATATCCGTCATATTCACATCCCTCAACAGGCGACCCTGTTTGATCCCCCAGCCCATTAATACAAACGGAATATGGGAGTCGTACGGATACCAGGTACCATGGGTGGCGCCCGTATTCGCGTAGGGATAATAGCCCGACTTTAGCACGATTTGAATATCTCCGCCGAATTTTGGATGGAGTCCCTTTATAAAACGCTCCTTAACTTCTGTTGGCAGGCGCGCTTCCATGATCTCATCGTTGTCAAACGCATAATGAATGCCTTCTTCCTTATTCAACTCCTCAATGAAGAAATTCTTGATCTCCTGAAAGTTTAGTTTCGCACTGTCAATGGCCCGCCTGTTGAGGAATACCTGGTAGTTGGAAAAATTTTCAATCAGGTTATACAGGCCGTATTTATTGATGGTATTTTTCAAGGCCGTGGATGTGGTTGGATTCACTACCCCGCCTGGGATGTTGTTAGCGCGGGCATAATCAGGGGAATGAGCTACACCATGGTCAGAGGTTAAGAAGACCGTATAATTCTTTCCGAATTCACCGTCCAGAAATTTGAAAAAATCAGCAAGATCTTTATCCAGCCGAAGGTAGGTGTCCTCCACTTCAATCGAATTAGGACCGAACAAATGGCCTACATAATCTGTAGATGAAAGGCTCACAGCCAGAAA
>JANMHK010000301.1:0-5543 GCA_031375135.1 Sphingobacteriales bacterium
GGTCAGCAAGGCAGTCCTTCAAAATCGCTGTTGCTTTAGTAGCATCGCGCTTCAGGAGTCGCATGGCAATGCGCATACGCAATGCATTAGCTGCTTTTGCCCACTTGGTGTTATCACCTGCATAATACTGGTCGAAGTTTGTCAGCGAAACCTGATTGGCAGCGCCGGCTTTTAACGTTCCTGCAAGAGCCTTCAGCCTGGAGTCCCAGATCGCGAACAATTCCTGTTGGCTTTCCCATTTTGGCGTCAATGTTCCACCATAGCGAGCATCAAATGCTTCAGAATAAGCCAGATGACCATTAATGTCCGAAACAAAGAAAGCATAATAGATCTTAACCACTTCAGCCATAGCTACGAGCATTTGACGGGAGGCCCTGTCCGCATCGGACATTCCTGCGGCCAACTTCGCTACGTCCGTGGTTGTGCTACCTATGCCAGGATAAAAAATACCTAAACGCTGGTTCGTGTTACCAAACTCTGAAAAGGTAGGACCATTGGCTCCAGCCTGCGGAACGGTAATTTGAACCCAGTGATTGATCCTTCGCAGATTATCATAAAACTGCTCAAAATCTGAACTGTGTACAAGCCTTGCAGCAGTAAAAAACTGCTCTTCGGGCTTGATAGAATATAATACATCGGGGTTGGTATTCACATCTACAAAATCCTGCTTATTGCAACCTGTAAATGCCATGGCACCAATCGCCAATGCCCATGAAAAAATCTTGGTCTTCATCTTCATCTTAATATCTTTTCGTATTAGTTTTTTAATTCGATTAGAATCCTGCATTCAGTGAAATAGCAAACTGCCTAACCCATGGCATACCGCCATATTCTGCAAATGAACCAGCCCTGCTTGAGAAAATACTCTCAGGATTGATATTGTCAGGGGTAGTATTGTACAAGTAGAACAGGTTGCGTCCAGTAAAGCTCAAACGCAAACGTTGCATATATACTTTATTGGCAAGAGCTTTAGGAAGCTCATACCCTACTGAAATTTCACGAACGGCTACCCAAGAATTCTCAAAAATGGAGTATTCACGGATACCTGTTCCCCAACTGGCGATATTCTCGTAATGCTGCCAGGCTGGTAATGGTTTCACCAATCCTCCTTTAACTGCTTCAGCATATGAAATCCCTTCCATATTCTGACCATTAATCACTACACCTTTGCCGAATACACCGTCAGGAATAATGCCGTCTTCACGAACTACGCCAGTAGCATCTGTCCAGCTAACACCGCCGGTTGCCAGTGTACGGCCTTTCAGCGTGCTTTCCCAACTGCCGAACTGTGACCCGTACTGGTGTGTGGCAGAAGCCATCATACCACCGAACTTGCTATCCAACTGGGCAAACAAAGTGACGTTCTTGTAACGTACTTCATGAATATTGCTCAGCAGGAAATTCTCCATCATGGTGCCGATTTCTTTGAAACCCTGACCATATGAACCGCTCCTGATAAAGGCACCGGCGTTATTCAATACGCGCTGACCTTTTTCATTGGTTGCATATGCATAGTTGGTGATGATGGTTCCATAATCTTTACCTACACGGGCTACGGATACAACGTCTGCTCCAAATGCATAATCAAGATCAACCTGGCTAACGCCTGGGTACAACTCAAGGATCTTGTTGCGGTTGAGCGTAAAGTTGAACGTAGTTGAATATTCGAAATCTTTCTTCCTTACGAT
The DNA here is from genome assembly GCA_031375135.1 of Sphingobacteriales bacterium. GTDB lineage: Bacteria > Bacteroidota > Bacteroidia > Chitinophagales > Chitinophagaceae > Pollutibacter. The sequence continues at coordinate 1,689 of JANMHK010000301.1, forward strand.
AACACCCGTTACCACCGCTTCAATACCCTGGTTCTGGATATTGCCCGCATTGATCTGGCGGCTGGATATACCACTTTCGGAAGGCGCGCCCAGGTTCAACACCTGATTGAACGTATTCTTTTTGTAATAGGCTACGTCAAGGCGAAGTCTGTTATCAAACATGCGTAAGTCAGCACCAAATTCCCACTCTCTTGTGCGAAGGGGTTGCAATGCCAGATTACCCAATCCATAGTTAGGCCATCCGTATTGCGGGAAAGCAGTACCGCTTGGAAGAATCGGGTTGCCCAGCAGGGAGTAGTTTCCAAAGGTGGTCGAAAAAATGCCGGCACCAGCACCAGTATAACCAAGGCTTGCACGAAGCTTACCAAAGGTCAGCCAGTTTGCCTTGTTCTTCTTCTGGAGAATTTCTGTGAATACCCATGATGCGCCTACTGAAGGATATAGGTAAGAAAAGTCTCCACTTCCATCAGGATAAGTCAGTGTACTTGTCCAGTCGTTACGCAGACTCGCATTGATGGTCAACATGTCTTTCCAAGTGATATCACCATAGCCATATACCGCATCCAACCTGCTCTGCGGAAATACGCCGCCGCCAGTTGTTGCCGCGTTAACGGAATTAGCCAGATTATATACACGGGGGATACGGAGACCACCGGCAGTTGAAGAGTTTTGTTGGCGACCACCCATTCCACGCTGAGTTTCACCACCAACGGTTACGTTATACTGAAAGTCTTCACCGATATTCCGGGCTGCAGTCAGCAAACCTTGTATACGAGCATCCATTGAGTTGCTCTGAAACAGGGAATAACTACCCTGGAAGTTAGGACCAACACCAAAGTTGACACCATCGCCAGGCGTTTTGTTTTCGCGCTGTACAGTGAGTGAGTTCAGGTTGGTACGAACCATACCAGTGAGCCAGGGCGTGATCTGTGCGGTCAGATCCACGTTAGCGAGGATCTGATTTTCCTTTTGATTGACCCTCACCTGGTACATCTGCCACAAAGGCCCAATGTTGGCACCCCTTAAATAAGGCGGAACAACATTTGATCCACCATTCGGGCTCAGATAATTGTTAAGTACATAGTCGAGCGGCAGATTCCTGGCATTGGAGAATCCAAAACGGAACAGCGGATTGGAGTTACCACCCTGCTGCAATGGATTCTGGCTATTGGACATGGCATAAGCCACAGAGGCGTCCATGTTTACGAATTTGCCAATTTTTTGAGTTGCCCGCAGGTTAAAATTGTTCCTGCTGAACTCATTGGTAGGCTGGACGGCCTTGTTTGAAGTATTGGTATAAGAAAAACGGAAAGTTGTCTTGTCACTTCCTCCCTCAACCGCAATGTTCGTATTGTTGATGGTTCCTGTTCTAAATAGTGTAGAAGGATCGTTGGGCGAATAAGGACGCTTGATACCATCCGCGTCTGTCACAATTTGTCCCTCCATTCTTGGACCGAAGCTGCGGTAAGGCGTGTTGGCATCGTTTGGAAGTAAATCGCTGCCATCCGTTGCTTTTGCGAAATAAGGGTTGATACCTCCGCCATACACGTTCTGGTAAGAAGGTAGGCGCCAAACTTGTTCCCAGGTATTGGTTTGGTTCAGCGTTACACCCAGTCCCGGGCGAGCGCGCCCTTTCTTGGTAGTGATCAACAGAACGCCATTTAAGGCCTGGGAGCCATATAGAGCAGATGCAGCAGATCCTTTAAGAACGGTTACGCTCTCATAATCATCAGGATTCAGATTCTTCATCTGGTTACCAAAGTCACGGGCATCTCCCCAGCTATCTGCTCCGGTAGCACCTGGCTGAATCAACACACCATCGATAACCACCAACGGCATGGTATTTCCGCTTAAAGAAGCGTTACCACGGATGCGGATTCTTGAACTGGAAGAAGGTCCGCCTGCACCCTGGTTAACCATCACACCAGCCACTTTACCCTGGATAGAGTTTACCACGTTAACTTGTCCGGCACGGGCAATTTCACTTCCCTTAACCTCTTGAATCGCATAAGTAAGGTTCCTGGTGCTTTTCTTAGCACCAAATCCCGTAACTACCACTTCGTTCAATTCATTTTTCTTTGTCTGAAGGGCTACCGTCATGGCCTCTGACCCGTCAACTTCAACTGAAGTAAACGAAATGCCGGTAAATACCAGTTTCGGAGACGCACTGTTTGTTGCAATGGAAAACATACCATTTGCATCAGTGGTAGCGTAAGTCTTCGTTCCTTTTACCTGCACAGTAATCCCTTGCTGCGGATTACCTGCTTCATCTTTTACTATACCTGAGAATGATTTTCGTTCCTGGGCCAAAGCGGCCAGCACCAGGCAAAACGAAAACACGAGGGATAGAAAAACTCTCTGGGTAGTTCTCTTCATTTGCAATTGTCTTTTTTTGTTTGAAATTCTTTTAAACCTTCTACAGGACGGCAAAGTAAAAAAAAAATAACACAAAAACCGTTCGGTAGCCGCTATTTTGTTTTAAAATGCCCATTTACAACCTGTGGGTATAAGAAATAGAAAAAAGTTATCCAATAACTTCAAAAAGTTTTCACGAAACGAACAAAAAAAGGTGCCTGCGAAAATCACAAGCACCCTCTGGTTAATAAAATATCAAATTAACTTACCGACAAATCTTGACGAACCTCCTTGCCCATCATCGCTACAAAATCATCAAACAGATACCGCGAATCGAAAGGGCCGGGGGTAGATTCGGGATGGTACTGAACCGAGAATGCCGGCTTGCCCTTGATCCTGATTCCTTCAATGGATTCATCATTGAGGTTGACGTGCGTAATTTCGGTATTGGGAGAATTCCGAACCGCTTCGGGATCTACGCCGAATCCATGGTTCTGGGTAGTGATCTCGCAGAGTCCAGTAATGACGTTGCGAACGGGATGATTCAGTCCCCGGTGCCCATGATGCATTTTAAAAGTCGGTATCCCGTTTGCCAGTGCCAGCAGTTGATGACCCAGGCAAATACCGAAGGTGGGCTTATTGGTGTTTATAATGTCTTTAACGGTGTCTATCGCATAGTCCATGGCAGCAGGATCGCCCGGGCCATTGGAAATGAAGAAACCGTGTGGTTCAAATGTTTCTAATTCCTTCAGTGTAGTCCTCGCCGGATGTACGCGCACGTATGTTCCCCTGTCGGCCAAACACTGCAGGATATTCTTTTTAACTCCGTAATCAAGCACGGCCACCCGGATGGCTGCGTTGGGATCACCCAAATGATAGACCTCCGTGGTAGAAACCTGGGAAGCCAGTTCGAGCCCACCCATGGAAGGAACTTTGGCCAGTTCCGCTTTCAGCATCTCAATATCAGTATGTTCCGAAGAGATGATGCAGTTCATGGCTCCTTTCGTTCTCACTGCTGTCACGAGCGCCCTCGTGTCTACATCTTCAATGGCCACGATGTTTTGTTCTTCGAGATATTTATGCAAAGAGTTAGTGGCCTTGAGTCTGCTATATCTTTCTTCGAGATTCCTTCCGATCAAGCCCCTGATCTTTACAGATCCGGATTCCACGTCGTCCGGCATGACGCCATAATTGCCCACATGCACACTGTTCATGATCAGCACCTGGCCAAAATAACTGGGATCTGTAAACACTTCCTGGTAGCCCGTCATTCCTGTGTTGAAACAGAGTTCACCGGATGTAGTACCAATTTTCCCAAATGATTTACCATGATAGACAGTTCCATCTTCGAGTACCAGTAACGCGGGCCTGTAAGCTTGCAGAGATTCGGGCATGTAATTATTTATTTTAGTAAGCGGGTGCAAAATAAAAAAGGCAAGTCCAAATGACTTGCCTTTCTATCAACTATTTTTAAACATCTTATTCTGCTGCTTTTTCTTC
>JANMHK010000307.1:0-2262 GCA_031375135.1 Sphingobacteriales bacterium
TCTTTCAACATCTGAAGCCGCGCCATGGGCCTGATGAACTGCAGCGTAAGGCAAAGGATCACCACAGACACATTATGGATTTGAACCCCATTATTCAAATTGGCACATTCCAGGTCAACCGTTCTCTTGACCTGGAACTGATCCAGCTTTGCCCTGCATTTCTCCAGCATGCTGACTGAATCATCAATACCGGTGAACGGAATGATGTAAGGGAGGAAATGATCCATACAAATCAACAGTTATTTATTTGTATATCTGAATCCGGCAAAGAGCAACCTCCCGGTGAGCTGTCACTAAATCACCGACACATCAATATATTAATAGCAACCAGACGAATAAGAATACCCAGCAGTCATTTACCCCTGGGCTCATATGAACGAAAGTCTAAACTTCTTTGGTTTCCTTATGGAAGGATTTGGGTGTGTGGAGAAATTCCTTTCTGCTCGGTTTTAGCCTAAAAAGTCCTTTGACCATTGACAACATAGCAGCAAAAAACTTGAATAGCACTTTAGCAAAAACTTCCTTCTTCATATCTTTCGCTGGGACAGCGATAATCAGGCTCAGGCAAAGCATCAGGAAAAGAACAATCCAACTGAGCAATGAAGGCCGAAACCAGGCAATATCAAAATAGTTTGACAATACTCCTAAAAAAAGAATTGGGATAAAGATCGCAATTAGTAATGTCCGGGGAAGCAACGTGTTCATTATCAGCCTGTTCCAAAAATCCTTTCCTCTTCTTCCGGGAAAATAAGACGGCGACAATATGATCGACAAATGAATCAACTGTGACTCCATCCATCGAAGTCTTTGACGCTCAAATACCTGCTCAGTAGGTACTTTCTCATCAAATACATAGGCGTCTGGTATATACTCAATCTTAATACCTTCCTTAATAAGTACGGTATCAATTTCACGATCACAACCTGGATTTCCCAGGATACTTGGAATATTATAGATTGTCTTCAGTTGCCGGAACTCAAACGACATTCCAGAACCGATCAAAGCCGAGGAAAATCCCAACGCACGCTGCCCATTTCGAAAAATAGTATTATTCACTTCTTCAATTAACCCGTCCAACACCGCCATATCAGTATTTGAGTTTTTGGCAGTTCGATGAAGTTGTACACAACGGAAGCCGGCGTGAAACGCGGAATTAACCTTTTCAAGACAACCAGGTGCCATCACATTATCACCATCCAAAATCATGGCAATATCATATTTTGATTCCTCAATACTGTTTATCAATGCATTCAAGGATCTCGCTTTCGAACTATTTTCCTTAAATTTCATAACCTGAACATTGACGGGAATGCTGCGCAGAGCACTTACTGTTTCTGGTTTCAATTGATCTGCAGCAACATATACATCAAAAAAATCGTGCGGATAGTCATGCTCCTTTGCCTTACGGGCAGTGTGGACAATAACAGCATCTTCTTTGTAAGACGGAATAAGTAAAGCAATCCTTTTCTTTTTGGAAACAATTGGATATCCCTTATACTTTCTAGCTTTTCCGGAAATTGAAAAGACCAATAGATAGCCAACACTAACAGCTAAGTAAATAAACAAGCAAATCAGAGACGTTTGAATCACCCATATCATTAGACAAAGAAACAATAAAATTAATATACTTTTTAACTTTTGAAGGGTATTGGATAATGCCCTAATCACCCTGTATTTTTCGAGTGTCCCTCAAATCACGTCGTTATTTATCTTCTTATCTGGAACCATTAACGCAAAGCTTTCACGCAATTGGAAAGTGACCGGAACTGGTGATAGTTTTCCTTCCAGGGGCTACCTTTCGCAGCTGTTTTCATCTCCGGTTGTTTGTCCAGGCCCCCGCCATACCAGTCGCCGTATTGGTGGTCGATCAGATTTTTGTCGATATACTGCCACATGGTTTTGAACTTCTCGTAATACTGATTCCCATCGTCCGGATACAGATCAGCCATCAACAACAGCGTATTTAAACCCTCCGCCTGCGCCCACCAGGTTTTTGTATCGAGGAGTGTAAAGACGTCAGCACTATCCTTAAAATAATAACCTTCGTCGTACAATCCGCCAACGGCAGGGTCCCATCCTTTAGCTAGGGAATGATCCACCGTCTTCTTAGCGAAGTTGTGCGTTTTTTGATCATGCTCCAAACCGAGTACAGGGGAGGCTTGGCATAGACAGAACTTGAAGATAAAAAGGAACAAATACCCAACCGAGGATCAGCACGATGTAAGAATGAAGTTCGTAGTACCCAAGCACGGTTCCAGTTTT
>JANMHK010000353.1:0-10782 GCA_031375135.1 Sphingobacteriales bacterium
ACAATTCGCCAATTCAAAAATTATGATCAAATCATTTTTGGGAAAGTTGTTCATGATCTGGGGAGCCATCATCTTCCTGATCACCATGCTCATTTTCTGGATACCTATGTGGGCCACAAAATACCTGTATAACGAGCCGAAGCGTACCAGGGTATTCCTTGACGTAGTCAGGGTTTGGATGGCCGTCTTCCTCCCTTTGTCAGGCATACGTTTTACCACACGCGGCAAAGAACATTTTAAGAAAGGAGAAAATTATGTTGTGGTATTCAACCATAACTCGTTCATGGATGTGCCCATTTCAACTACCGCCGTACCGGGAGCAAACAAAACCATAGCCAAACATGAGTTTATCAATACCCCCGTTTTCGGGATGGTCTACAGCAGGGGCTCGGTGCTGGTGAACCGAGATAGTGAAGCCAGCAGAAAAGAGAGTTACAACAACATGAAAAAAGTGCTTGAGGCTGGCATGCACATGTGTATCTATCCAGAAGGGACGCGTAATAAAACCGGCCAGCCCCTTAAGAATTTTCAGGATGGCGCATTCCGACTGGCAGTCGCCGCGGAAAAACCTATTATTCCGGCAGTAATCTTAAACACGGGAAAAGTACTCCCCGCCAATAAGAAATTCTTTTTCTGGCCGATGCCCTTGTCGATCCATTTTTTAGAACCCGTTCCGGTAACAAAGGAAGATTCCCCCGAACAACTCAAAGAGAAAGTACATCAGATCATGTGGGATTATATTAAAACCAGGGAAGATAAAAAAGGGAACTACCGGTTGTAGAAATACCTTGTGCGGTTTACTTTGAGATCCCTGAGTAAGGCAGATTTTGGATTGATATTGATACTGAAGAACCGGTATAATCCTACGGGAGTAATGTTAATAGACAATTGCCAGCAGTGGAGATCGCGTGATAAAAAAGTAGTTAAACTGCCGAGCTGATTCGTCTTTAAATCGTAAAAACCAGTAGCACCAAGTTTCCATTTTGGACTCAGGTTAAAGTCCCCATTGAAGTTCATGCTCGATGAGTACTCGTTGCGAAAACCGGAATAGTCGGATTTTACAACCCTTGCAAACTGCAGCGACAATCCTACATTCAGGGACCAGGCCACGTTGAAGTCTGCAAACTCTGCCGGGTTCCTTCGTACATAGTCCAGTTGCTGCATCAGCTGATCCTGGTTGATCATGCCCAAGTCACCTGGGCCTTCTCCTTCAGGATTCTCCTTCTTTTTCCCATCATCTTTTTTCTTGCTTTGGAAACTCGTACTAACGTTAAGGCTTCCGCTTGTTATGGTACCCGGGGAAAATTTGCCACCTGACCAGGCATAAACATCTTTCTGATATCCCCTGTCATCAAACTGATATGGATTGAGCGTTGCATTGGCCGTGATGTTGATTTTTTCAAACAACATACTTCTGGCATAGAGGGCCAGGGTTGATAATTTAAAAGAATCGGCGAGGAAGTTGTAGCCACCGCTTATACCAAATCCATCAATCAGCTTCACTTTTTTAAATGCAGCTTCTGCTGTGTCAGTTTTTGACCTGACTTTCATCTCGATATTATTGTCGATACCGAAGTTGATACCGCCATTCCTACCTGGTGAAAACGGTCCATAGATGCTGCCATCGAGCGTGGAGAACAGGATCTCATTACCCTGCAAGTCTACCTGTTCCCGATAATAGAATTCCTTCATCATGTCGGGCTTGTAATTGATCCCGAAAGTGGGTCGCATGACATGCCGTATGGCCTGGATCCTCGCATCCTTTTTCCTTGAATTAAAGGTTCCGAATATGGCTGTGTTTACCGAGATGCCCATGTTCATTTCCCGGGCACTGTAGAATCCTTTCTGTATTAAAGTATCGATCTGATTGGTACTGTTATTCCAGTTCCTGAAGAACTTCTGGCCATACCATCTTTCTCTGTAGGAGATATTGGGTGCAACCTGAAATGGTCCAAGGGCAGGTAATGAAAGCAGGATGGGGATTTCATGGTTTGCACCCCACTGCAGGGTATCTAACAATTGGCCCATACGGAAAGCAGAATCGTAAAATGACACCTGGCTTTTGGCGTTACCATTGTAACCAATTCCGAGTTTTTCATACCATTTGCTGCCACCTACAAAATCCTTGGGTTGGAATGGATAGATGGTATTGACCACAAAACCGACATCGGGCAGATTCAGGTTTACGATCCCTGTTTGGGTATTTTGATTGTGGTTCAGGTTCACCGACAACGCATAGGGCCTTCCCACCCACTGCTTCTGCCAGGATATTGAAGAACTAAGTTGGTTGGTAAAGTTCATCGGCTGCATGTAATTCCCGCCCGAACCCTGGGTAGCACCCGCTCCCGAACCAGGGTTCATTAACGCTCCATTGGGAACGAGACGCAGGTATTTGCTGCTACCGGCCTGCACATTGGCCGAAAAAGTTACGCCCGGCCTTGCCTTACTGTCCAGGTTATGATTCCAGGTAACGAAGAAACTCTTGGTCTGGGAATAATCAGGATCCCCTTTAAATGCAAACTTGGTATTCTGGTAGCTCAGTGTGAATCCACCGCTAAACTTGTATCGAACCCGGTAGGTAGGCGCCAGGTTGAGCCGCCAGGAGCCATAAGAATAAAGGTCCGTCCACATTTTTGCATCCAGGTATTCATTGAATACTTTGTAATAGCCCAGACCCTCGAGGCCCACGCCAAAATCCTGGGTAAACGTCAGTTGCGGCGGCAAGATGCCAGAACGCCTTCCGGTAGCCAGCGGGAAAATGCCAAAGGGCAGGTAGATGGGAATGGGAACATCTTCAAATTCCGGGTGAACTGGACCGGTCACAGCCACTTTCTGGTTCACGAACTTGGCCTTTTTGAACCTGAATGCAAAATGCGGGGTGTCCAGGTTACAGGTTGTAAATCGTCCGCGATAAGCAAAAAACGTTTCGGGATCGATCTTCTTCACCTTCTCGGCAAAATTGTAAATCTCCTGTTGCTGGAAGAAGGAGTTATGGGTAAGCCCTTTTTGCGACTTGAAATTAAACTTGATGCTGTCACTGACCGTTGTTGTTTCGGCCTGTTTCAACTTCGCCATGCCTACTACCTTGCCAGTGCTGTCTGTGGTCATTCGTGCCGTAACCATCTGTGTAGCCTGATCAAAAGCGATCTCAGGGGCATTCAAGGTCACATCGGTATATCTCACTTCACTGCGGCCGTAGAGGAAGATTTTTTTTGAACCCACATCCAACACCATGGAATCGTTCGCACTATAATCCACTGGCGCGGTCATCGAGTCCGATGAAAGCGGTACATTGAAACTGTCGATCCTGCTAATGGTGGTATCTTTCTGCAGCCTAAAGCTGTCTTTAACCGGGGGAAGACTGTCTTTTTTAAGAGGAATAGTGTCAATGGCTGTTAATGAAAGAAGCATTGACGGGGCCTTACTGTCCGAACCATAACTACATAACGTTAAAATAGTCAAAGCTATCAGCACAGTAAGCGGGCGTAAATAATAATTTGCTCTAACTTTACACAGATAATTCGTCATAGCAGTCGGAGCAAAAATAGCCATTAAAGTTGTAAGATATTGTGAAGAAAAAATCAGTACTCACCCGTAAATCCTTATCAAACCTATGCATCTGAAAGTTCTTTATACTACTGGACTCTTGATATTAGCGTTGCATTTTTTCGGCGATGGCAGAGCCCAGACCCGCGGAGGGGGCTCAAAAATCAGAACGATTATAGTGGATGCCGGACATGGTGGCACCGATGTTGGCGCAAGGGGTAGATATTCAACGGAATCCCAAATAACTCTTCAAATAGCCCTGAAACTGGAAGAAACACTGAAAGCACAGCTGCCTGACACCCGTATTGTGATGACGAGGAAAACGGATATTTACCACAATGTGAAAGAGAAAGCAAATATTGCCAATTCCCAGGGTGGGGACTTGTTTGTGTGCGTACACGTTAATGCGGCACCTTCTATTAAGCATAAAGAGCTCGAGCGTTATAAAACCGTCACTTACTATAAGGGTAAAGGAAAAAGCAGAAAGAAATATACCCGGAAAGAACCAGTTTATCGTTACTGGACCACACCTAATCCCAGGTATGGCACGTCTACATATGTGTTCGCGGCCGATCGGATGGACGAAAAAGCAAGTGGGATAGCCATTGACGAAAGGTTCGAGTCCGAATCAGAGGTTGTTGACGTTCCTGATCCCGAAAGTCCCGAAGCCATGATCAAAGCGCGACTTTGGTCACAGAAATTCTTCAAAAGCTCAGTTCGTTTAGGATCTATGATCGAAAATGAATTCACGGAAATGGGCCGAAAAAGCTTAGGCGTTCTTCAAAGAAATGAAAAGGGTATTTGGGTTTTACAAGCCACCAATATGCCGGCCGTACTGGTAGAAACAGGGTTTATCACTAACCAGGACGAAGAAGACTATCTCAATAGCGAGAAGGGCCAGGACGAAATGGCCAATGCCATTACGAGGGCCGTGGTAAATTATAAAAATCTGGTGGATGCGCCAAAGTCAGTGGGAAAAGCCGCGGTACCAGCCCCTGTTGAAAAAGGCACGCCAAATCCTGAAAATCCGGTTAGACCTCTTGCCGTAATGCCGCCCGCATTGAAAAAGAGCTGAATAAACTTTAACCACTGCCTCGGAAAAGATTTCTATATTTTCGTTCTAGGTAGACCTAAACCTACCTTTAAACAGACTGCTTGATGACAATTTCAAATGAAACAAAGATTGGGGCTCTTGCAGCCGTAGCTATAACATTATTGATCCTGGGCTTCAATTTCTTGAAGGGTAAGAATCTTTTAGAAAAAGAAAGGGAAATTTTTGCGGTCTTCCGTAAAGTTGATGCGTTGAATACTGCAGATCCCGTCAGGATCAACGGTCTCCAGGTAGGCAAGGTCCTATCACTGAAAGAGTCAGATCCCCAACTATCAGGCATTGTTGTTACGATCCAGATCACAAAAGATATCGTCATCCCTGATAACTCTTATGCTACTATTAATTCGAATCCTTTAGGGTCTACTACGGTTAACATCATCAAAGGCAACAGTTCTAAATTCCTTGCCGAAGGCGATACCATTACCACCGTGGGTGCAGTTGGATTATTTGATGAGCTGAAAGGCACGTTGAATCCCGCGCTTGACAAAGTAACGGGGACCCTGACCTCTCTCGACTCCCTGGTTGAAGTGGTGGGCGGAACTTTTGATCCCAAAACCAAGGCCAGCATGCAGAAGCTGGTCGCGAATCTCGAAGCCAGCAGCGCAAACCTGAATGCACTGCTCTCGGCCCAGGGTGCCATGGGCAAGACCATGCAGAACATGAATGCGATCACTGCTAATCTCAACAATAGCAAAGACACCATTAACCGCATACTGGCCAATATGGAAACCTTCAGCAGCAAAATGAGTAAACTGGATCTCAATCCCACACTCAGCAAACTGGAGAAGACTGCGGAGATGCTCAATACCACGTTATCAAAAATCAACTCCAGCGAGAGCAGTCTTGGATTGTTAATGAACGATAAAAAACTTTATTCTAATTTAAACGCCTCGGCAAATAGCCTGAACATATTATTGCAAGATTTCAGATTGCATCCCAAACGTTATATCAATGTTTCCGTTTTTGGCAAAAAGGATAAATCAACGCCATTGATGGAGCCCCTCGAAGACTCCCTGCAGAACAATACCCCTGCCAAGCAATAATGAAACGTCTACTCTTATTACTGGTCTGTATGTTCATTGTCATGCTTATCCGGGCCCAGGAAACTGTTGCTCCGCCACCTGCAGCCACCTCTGGTGATACGGCTAAAATCGTTCATATCATCAGGGCCAATAAATTCAAGTTGATCGACAAGGACACCACCAAGCTCAATATGTTTGTGGGCAATGTCCTGATCCAGCAGGGAAATACATTCATCAGTTGCGACAGCGTGGTACAAAATCAATTGCTAAACCAGATCGAAGCATTTGGTAACGTACATATCAATGATGCCGACAGTGTACATACCTATTCGCAGTACCTGAAATACCTTGGCGACACCAAGATCGCATACCTGAAAAAAAACGTAAAACTAACCGACGGTCGTGGTACCCTCACCACCAACGAACTTGAATACGATCTCAACTCCGGGATTGGGATTTATAAAACAAACGGGAGGCTTGTGAATGGAGACAATGTGCTCACCAGTAAGGAAGGATTCTATTATTCCGATACGAAAGAAGCCTATTTCATCAAGGATGTAAAGCTGGTAAGTCCGGACCGAACCGTTGCAACAGACACGTTATTATATAACCTCGACCAGGACCTGTTCACCATCGTATCCCCTACCACCATTAACGATGGGAGCACGGTCATCAGGACCAGGTCGGGCATCTACGATGTAAAAAATGGCCTTGCGAATTTTAGTTCCAGGACCATGGTGGAAGACAGCAGCCAGCAGGTAACGGCAGATAATTTAGCTTTTGACAAAAAAACCGGCCAAGGCACTGCGGAAGGCAATGTGATCTACCGGGACACATCCCAGGGTGTTACCATCCTTGCTGGTTCCACTGCATTCAACAGCAAAACAAAAAATGTGCTGGCCACGAAGAAGCCAGTAATGATCATCAAGCAGGAAAAGGATTCTATTTATGTGGCTGCCGATACCTTGTTCTCATCAACGAAAGTTGACACGGTGACGATGGATATGGGTGACAGCAGCATAGCGATCACTGAGCTAAAGAAAACACCTGACAGTGTTCGTTTTTTTCAGGCCTACCGGCATGTGCGAATATTCTCTGACTCATTACAGGGTGTATGTGATAGCTTATATTATTCGGCCGCAGATTCTGCCTTCAAACTGTATCGTAATCCCATTGTATGGTCGGGTGAAAATCAGGTCATTGGCGACACGATCTATATGTTTACCAAGAATAAACAGCCTGACCGTCTGAATGTGTTTGAGAATGGCTTGCTCATCAGCAGGACAAAAGAAAACTTCTTCAACCAGATCAGGGGAAACCGGATCAATGGGAATTTTATAAATGGGAAGATGGACTATATGCGGGCAAAAGGAAATGCAGAAAGTGTGTATTATCTTCAGGACAATGATAGCGCATATGTGGGAATGAACTATGCCAAGGCGGATATGATCTCGATGTATTTCGGTAAAGAGGGCTTGAAAAGGGTAAGTTGGGTGAATAGTGTAGAGGGGACCACTTTTCCAATGAACCAGATACCGACAGAGAAGAAAAAACTCCGCAACTTTGATTGGGCAGAAAAAAGAAGACCTAAAACAAGACTGGAATTATTTCAATAGCATTTCATGTTGAAAAACCTGAAGAATACGATAGGAACACCTTTACAGGACATCATTAACGACAGCCGTTCATTAGGTGTAATCCTTATCCTTTGTGCTTTGCTCTCGCTTGTCATTGCCAATTCAGGACTCGGCGCACAATATAGTGAGCTATGGAATTACGAGTTTCATTTCCCCGAGTATTTACCATTGCCACATACGGTATTACACTGGATCAACGACGGACTAATGGCGGTGTTTTTCTTCCTGGTGGGCATGGAGATCAAGAGGGAATTGCTTGAGGGCGAACTCAGCGAGATGAAGAAAGCCATCTTACCCATTTTCGCAGCAATTGGCGGAATGGTGGTGCCCGCTGTTTTATATAGCCTGTTCAATAAGGGAGTTGTTTACTCACATGGCTGGGGCATTCCGATGGCCACTGACATTGCTTTTTCGCTTGGCATTGCTTCTTTACTAGGAAAGCGAGTGCCGGTATCATTAAAAATATTTCTAACTGCACTTGCCATTATCGATGACCTCGGAGCCATCGCCGTCATTGCCATATTCTACGGCGGTGCGATCAAATGGATCATGCTGGGTGGCGCGGCAATCACAACGGGATTGATCGTGCTTGCAGCAAAGAGACAGATCCATTTTTCCCTTCGGCTATTGTTAGCCGTTATGCTTTGGTATTTTATTTTTAATTCCGGCATACATGCAACCGTTGCCGGAGTCCTTTTTGCATTTACTATACCTCTGAGGGAGCTTACTCATCTTGAGCACAAACTTCATGTACCGGTAAATTTCGTCATCATTCCGATATTTGCCCTGGCCAATACCGCCATTATGCTCCCTTCCAACATCATGGAGTCGCTAGATACTCCGTTGAACTTCGGTATTCTAAGCGGACTGGTATTAGGCAAGCCGATTGGGATCGTACTGTTTTCCTATGTGCTTATTCAACTGAAATGGGCTGCATTGCCAGAGCAGGTGAGTTGGACGCAATTAACGGGAATTGGCATGCTTGCCGGCATTGGATTCACGATGTCTATTTTTATTTCCACACTGGCATTTACGGATCCGGCTGCGCAAGACATTGCCAAGATCAGTGTGTTACTGGCTTCTCTCCTCGCAGTTATTCTGGGTTCATTAACATTTGTGTTCTTTAGTAAAACATTAACCACAAAACCATAAGCAACTGGCATCATTTTCGTTTTCTTTAATAAAAAACTGAAATGAAAAAGCTGATCCTGGTGAGCATTGTTCTGTTGAGTTGCGTGGCTAGCCGAAGTTTTGGGCAAGATTATAAGATGGCTATCGGTGCCAGATTTACAAATGCACAGGCAACTGTAAACAACTCAATCTCTTTTCGGTATTTTCTGAATGAAAATAAAGCACTTGAGGCTCTGGTCAGCTTTGACCCCTTAAGTATCGGAGGCCTCTACGAAGTCTACAGGCCGTTGGGTGCTGCGGGCTTTCAGTGGTTTTTTGGAGGTGGCGGATATGTTTCTTTCAACAACGACAATGTAATTGGTGCCATGGGAATAGTTGGCCTGGACTACAAGTTTCAAAACATCCCACTAAACCTTTCAATTGACTGGAAGCCAGAATTGAACCTGGTAAAAGACGTTGGATTTGAAGCAGCGACCGTCGGGCTGGGCATCCGGTTTGCTTTTTAAATTGGCTAATTAGCTAATTGGCTCATTGGCTAATTTTCCAATCTGTCTGAGCATTGATTCAACGCAGTCGGATCGAATTTGAACCGAAGAATTAGCCAATTAGCCAATGAGCAAATGAGCTAATTATTCAAGTGAGCTCAGGTAGCGTTCTGCATCCAGGGCTGCCATGCAACCACTGCCTGCAGCGGTTACTGCTTGCCTGTATATTTTGTCCTGCACATCACCAGAAGCAAATACGCCCTCAATGTTGGTCCTGGAAGTACCAGGGATGGTTTGTATATACCCGGCATCATCCATGTCGAGGAAGCCCTTGAATATGTCTGAGTTTGGCTGATGGCCTATCGCAACGAAGAACCCGCTTATGGGGATCTCCTGTTTTTCATGGGTTTTGTTATTGAGGATCCGGACACCAGTTACTTTATTTTCGCCGAGGATCTCATCTGTTTCAGAGTTCCAGTAAACTTTGATGTTCGGCGTTCTCATTACCCTATCCTGCATCACTTTAGATGCGCGCATTTCCTCCTTTCTGATCAACATATGAACAGTGGTGCAGAGCTTGCTCAGGTATAATGCTTCTTCAGCAGCGGTATCCCCTGCCCCAACAATAGCCACTTCTTTATTGCGAAAGAAAAACCCATCACAGACAGCGCAAGCGCTCACCCCAAAACCGTTCAGCCTTTCTTCACTTTCCAGTCCCAGCCATTTTGCAGAAGCACCAGTGGAAATAATTATCGCGTCAGCTTCCATTTCTTTCTCTTCGTCGATCCAAACCTTAAACGGCCGGGAAGAAAAATCGACCTTGGTGGCCAGGCCAAAACGGATATCAGTTCCCATACGGGCGGCTTGTTTCTCAAAATGCACCATCATATCGGGGCCCTGGATCCCTTCCGGATAGCCGGGATAATTTTCAACTTCTGTAGTAATGGTCAGTTGTCCACCGGGCTGGATGCCCTGGTACAAAACCGGCTTAAGGTTGGCACGGGCAGCGTAAATAGCCGCCGTATAACCCGCTGGGCCGGATCCTATAATCAAGCAGTGAACTTTCTCTATTTCATTATTCGCCATGTGCTTCTCTTCGTTTTAACGTACAAAAATACGATGATTGTGCATGCCAGCGTGTGCCTTTGGTCACTGCCCAAAAATGTGGATAATTACTTTGGTATAATCAGGGTCCTGTATTGGGCGGCGTATCCTCCAAAATAACCAAGGGCTCCATTGGAGATGTTTCCAAGTGTTTTGGTAGGACTTGAAAACGGATTCCCGATGCTTTGGAAATTGAATTCGAAGGTGCGCCAGAAATCATAGTTGGCCCGGTCGATGTTGCAGAGTTTTAGGACGGCTGTGTCGCCCCTGCTAAAATAAACGTCCTCGTCGCCATTGTCAGCGTTCTTATTCAAACCGCGGTCAACCTGGATCGTATAGGTTTTACCATCGATGAACTGGTCGTCAAAAACAGAATTAAAGCCCGGGAAAAAGGGCTCGCGGTTCGTTTTGGTGAAATAGCGGATATAATCTCCAAACCCTGGTTTATCAGTGGCCTTGATCATCATCCTTACTTTGGTTGAATCATCGATCAGTGGAGCTTTTTCCCACCAAAGGGAATCTATCCGTCGGGTTATTATGGGGATGCTAGTTGTGGCGGTATAGGTGCGGCCTTCAGCCGATATATCCAGTCGGTAACTGGTATTGAGCTTGCCTTTCAGGCTGTCGGTGGTATAGAAATACAGAAATACTCCGGGACCGGCTTTTACCGAGTCTTCCCGGAGCGGATAGATCCGAGCCCCTTCGGTAATGGAAACTCCCGCTTTTCTTACAAAAGATGCCAGAAG
>JANMHK010000441.1:0-3118 GCA_031375135.1 Sphingobacteriales bacterium
AAGAGGCCTGTATAAAAAAATGAAAATTGGTGAGCAGGCTTTGTACTTAGCTCAATTAAAAGGATTGAGCAAAGCCGATGCCATGCAAAAGATAAAAGAATGGTTCATCAAATTTGAAATGCAAAGCTGGTGGGACAAGAAGGTTGAGGATTTGAGTAAAGGCATGAGCCAAAAACTACAGTTCGTTACCACCGTCCTGCACGAACCCAGCCTGATCATACTTGACGAGCCTTTCAGCGGACTTGATCCGGTGAATGCAAACCTGATCAAAGATGAAATCTTCAGGTTATCCCAAAAAGGCCATACCATCATTTTCAGTACACACAGGATGGAACAGGTTGAAGAAATTTGCGACCATATCGTACTGGTCAATAAAGGAAAGAAGATCCTCGACGGCACGGTCAGCCAGATCAAACAGGATTTTAAGGAAAGCTTGTTCAGCATTTCGTTTGAAGAAGCGATCCTTCCGGAACACACTGCCATCCATTTGTTCGATGTGATCAGCAACAAGGGTAAGCAGCTCATTTTCAAAAAGAACGAAGATTTTACTACAAACGACATCCTGCAGTTCTTCATCAACAAGGGACTGCATATCCATTCCTTCAACGAGATCCTCCCCTCGCTTAACGAGATCTTCATCCGCCTGGTGGAAGCAACACCTAAAGCAAGACAATTCGAATCATTAACAGCTTAAGAAAACATCATGAATAAAATTGGCTTGATCATACAACGGGAATACCTGAGCAGGGTAAGGAATAAAACTTTCTTATTATCAACCTTCATGCTGCCCGTAGTCATGATCCTATTCATCGTAGGCTCCACCTTTTTTGCCATCAAATCAAGGGAGAAAAGAAAAGTAGCAGTGGTCAATGATCCAGGCTTTTTCAAGAACAACATGAAGAGTGATTCTTCGTCCGTGATATTTGATTTTAACGCAGCTGCCGACAGCACCAATTACCAGGCCAAAGGGTATGACGGCATCCTGTATTTACCTACTTCTTCAAACAATTATGAACTCCGTTCCATGAAACAGTTTGGGCTGGATTCCAAAGGTTATATAGAAAGGCAGTTGAATAAGGCGATAGAGAACAACATGCTGCAGCAACGGGGAATTGATAAGTCAACCCTCGATTCCATTACAAAGATCAGCGACAAGTCCGTTGACCTCAACAATATTGTAAAAGAGAAAAACGGTTCAGTAAGGCAGGCAAATGCCGGATTGGCTTATGGTGTGGGCTTTGGCAGCGGAATCCTGATCTATATCACGATGTTCATTTTCGGAGCTATGGTCATGCGGGGAGTGGCAGAAGAAAAGATGAACAGGATCGCAGAAGTGATTGTCTCTTCCTGTAAACCTTTTGAACTGATGATGGGTAAAATCATAGGGATCGCGGGTGTGGGGCTTACTCAATTCCTGTTGTGGATCATCCTGATTTTTGCACTGCTTTCTTCGATGCAATTATTCCTGCCAACAGAAACCCTTCAGCAGATTCAGGAAGCCCAGCAATCTCAACAAAATATTCCCGGGGGCGCGAATAATGCCATGGCGATGAAGATCATGGAAACAAAAACAGCTTTAGTGGAAGGCGTTAACTGGGGCGTGATCATTTTCTTTTTCCTGTTCTATTTCCTGGGCGGGTACCTGTTTTATGCAGCTTTGTTTGCGGCCATCGGCAGCGTGATCAATGAAGATCCGCAGGAAGCACAATCCCTGATGCTGCCCATCACCATGCCCATTATTTTTGCCTTTATCATATTGACCAGCAGTTTGCAAAATCCCAACAGCCCCGTTGCTGTATGGGCAAGCATCATCCCGTTCACCTCTCCGATCGTAATGATGGGCCGAATTCCGTTTGGTGTGCCCGAAACCGTGCCCTACTGGCAATTGGGCTTATCCATGATATCACTGATCGGAGGATTTTTGGCGACTACCTGGTTTGCCGGGAAAGTGTATCGAACAGGGATACTAATGTATGGTAAGAAGGCCTCCTGGAAAGAAATGGCCAAATGGGCATTTAGGAAATAAGGAGCTCGGACAGCGCAAGTTGGTACCCTTCCCAGATCTCTTTTACGATCTCGGCAGCAGGAATGATATTTCGGATCATGGCTGATACCTGGCCGATCTCCAGTTCCCCGTGTTCAAGATCGCCTTCGAACATTCCTTTTTTTGCTCGGCCCCTGCCGAGTAAAGCCATGAGTTCGTCTTTAGATGCGCCCCGGTTTTCAGCTTCTGCAACCTCCTGAAAAAACCTGTTTTTGAGTAACCTGACAGGCACCACTTGCTTCATCGCTAATTGTGTATCGCCTTCGTTGGCATGGATCACCGCATTTTTAAAAGATAGATGAGCCGATGCCTCTTCCGAAGCTACAAACCGGCTTCCGATCTGCACCCCATCAGCACCCAGCGCCCTGGCCGCCAACATCTGCCGGCCCGTGGCAATACCACCGGCCGCAATCACCGGGATCTTAACAGCTTCCTTAACCAGCGGTACTAATATAAAACTCGTCGTTTCTTCGCGTCCGTTATGCCCGCCGGCTTCAAAACCTTCCGCCACTACAGCATCACAGCCTGCCTCCTCTGCTTTTTTTGCAAATTTGCTACTGCTGACCACGTGCACCACCTTAACTCCTTTTTCTTTGAGCACCGAGGTCCAGGTTTTTGGATTACCTGCAGAAGTAAATACAATGTCCACGCCCTCTTCCAGTACGATCTGGATATGCTTTTCAATGTCGGGATAAAGTAATGGAATGTTTACACCAAAAGGCCTGGAAGTGGCATGTTTGCATTTCCGGATATGATCCCTCAAAACATCGGGATACATGCTACCGCTTCCCAAAAGTCCCAGCGCACCTGCATTACTAACGGCTGAGGCTAACTGCCATCCACTGGTCCAGACCATGCCCGCCTGGATAATAGGATACTCAATACCGAATACTGATTTTATTCTTTCCATTTGCTAATGCTTAATTAGCCCATCATTGAATCAGGCTTTGGTTTTCGATCTAAGCACAACCCTTACCCGAGATCAATCTCTGTATTATCCCCAATGTTCAGGGTCCTGGTCTCGCCTTTGATCTCTGTATCACTGCCAATGAGGGAATCGTGCAATACTACGTC
>JANMHK010000465.1:0-5742 GCA_031375135.1 Sphingobacteriales bacterium
TAAATTCAACCCTTCTGTTTAATTGCCTGTTATCATCCGTGTCGTTCGGAACTACAGGTTTTGTTTCGCCATACCCTTTGGATCTGATCCTTGTGGTTGAGACGCCTTTAGCGAGGATATATTCCATCACCGACCGGGCCCTGTTATCACTCAGTACATAGTTGTAATCATCAGCTCCCCGGCTATCAGTATGCGCACTCATTTCAATTTCAATAGCGGGATTTTCATTCAATAGCTGGACTACCCTGTTCAACTCTATAAACGATTCAGGGCGTAGAAAGAATTTGTCAAAATCGAAGAATACATTATTCAAACGGATCACCTGGCCTATTTCAATCGGAACAAGGAAAAGGTCTTTGTGAATTTCTTTGTATCCCTCTTTGATCAGCGAATCCAGGTTCAGGTTTTCTGAAATGGCAAAGAACTTGTCGGCCGTTGCCCTGATGCTGTAATTCTTATCGTAGGGGAGTACCATTTTGAATGAACCATCAGTTGGGTTTGACATTCCATTTCCGGCTATTGTTCCCTCCGGAAGAACTTCATAGACCAGGTCCGCACTCAGTGGTTTTTTTGTTTTTGCATGATACACATTGCCTGTAACCAGCACTACTGGGTCCGGCTTTTCTCGTTCGTACAATTTGATCCTCACGATATCACTTTCGCCATAAGACTCCTTGGCAGAACTCATGTAAGCGTATTCGCCACCTGCGTCCATGGTGAAGAACGCATCCCAATCAGGGGTATTGATCGGGCTACCGAGATTCACCGGGTCACTCCATTTTTGCCAGCTTTTATCAAGTCTTTTTGACATCCAGATATCATTATCACCGCTACCTCCGGGCCGGTTGCTGGAGAAGTAGAGGGTGACACCGTCCGAGGCGAGGAAAGGTGTCATTTCATCGTGATCTGGAAGATTAATTTTCTTGCCCAGGGTTTTCGGTTCAGTCCAGGTGCCCGCTGGTTCAAGAAATGAAACGAAAATATCGTTGTTATAGCTGTCTTTTTCAGGCGACATATAGAACAGCAATGTTTGTCCGTCGTTGGCCATGGTTGCGCCGGATACGCGCCCCTTGTCGAATTTGTAATAGTTCCTGATGATCAGCATGTCCGGTTCACTCCATGAGCCGTCTTTTTTCATTTTTGTCAAACTCACCCCTTTGCCAACATATGCTCCTTCCTGGAATGCACCCCTGAGCAGCATCTTGTTATTATCCGGCGATAACCAATACACCGCGTTGTAGTGAATGGTATTGAGTGGGTATTCAAGGTGCATTGCTTCACTCCAATTTCCCGCACTGTCTTTTTCGGCGTACCAGACATCCTGTGAGTTACGGACAGATGTGTACTTAGTATTTGCGGGATGGTTCTCGCAGATAAAAAATAATCGCTTGCCGTCGGCAGATATGGTGGGTCTTAACTCAGGCAGGTTGCTGTTGATATTTGTGCCCAGGTTCTCTACTTTGATAACCGTTTCAGAGGTGATCAGGTTATCTTTTTGCAGTTTCAGGGGAGCACCGGAGGCAACTGATTGCTGTGCAACACAATTTAAAAACAGGTATAGGAAGAAGGTGAATAAACTAAGTTTTTTCACGAGGGGGATTTAGAAGAATAACGGTTTACCAAAGCCGATATTTCTAAAAATCCGAGTGAGAAAAAAACAAAATGATATCTTATTGATTACTAGAAGAGGAGAATACTAAATGGTGATAACTTTTTTACAATAGCAATTTGCCTAATTAGGCCACCATTTTGCTAATGCGTTGATCGTGTGATCAATATCGTTTTTACTAACCGCATGGCTGATAAACCAGGTTTCAAAAGCAGATGGCGGAAGATAAATTCCTTCATGCAACATGTGATGGAACAGCTTGTTGAAAAGGCTATTGTTTGCAGCAGCGGCAGCCTGAAAATTATTGATCGGTGCTGATGAAAAATGTAATGATATCATGCTGCCGCATTGATTGATGACATAAGGAATTCCTTTTTCATCCATCACTTGCCTGATGCACTGATTCAGGTATGCTCCTTTTTCTTCCAACTCACCATAAACAATGGGATTTGATTTCAGGTAAGAGAGTAGGGCATATCCGGCAGACATAGCCAGAGGATTCCCACTCAGTGTACCTGCCTGATAGACTTTGCCAAGGGGAGCGATATGTTCCATGATTTCTTGCCTGCCGCCAAATGCGCCCACAGGCATGCCGCCACCAATGATCTTTCCGTAAGTCACAAGGTCCGCGTCTATGCCCAATCTTTCTTGTGCACCACCCGGAGCAAGACGGAATCCCGTCATGACTTCGTCGAAAATGAGCAGAATGCCGTGGCGGGTGCATAGCTTTCTAAGGCCTTCCATGAACCCGGGTTCGGGCAATATGCAGCCCATGTTGCCGGCTACGGGTTCTATGATGATCGCGGCGATCTCGTTGGGATATTGTTCTTCAATGGCCTCCACTTCAGCAAGGTTATTATAAGTTGCTACAATAGTATCTTGCGAAACGCCAGGTGTAACGCCGGGTACCTGTTCAATTCCCAGCGTAGCGACGCCACTGCCGGCCTTAACCAGGAATGAGTCTGCATGGCCATGGTAACAGCCGTCAAATTTGATGATCTTATTTCTTCCGGTATAGCCTCGGGCCAGTCGTATAGCACTCATACAAGCCTCTGTGCCGCTGCTGACCATCCTGATCAGGTCAACATTAGGCACCATTGATTTAACCAGTTCTGCCATCTCTATTTCCAACTCCGTTGGCGCCCCAAAAGAAATGGCGTCTTTTAGTTTTTCCCTGATCGCGTCAACCACGGGTTCAAACCCATGTCCCATGATCATTGGGCCCCAGGAGTTGATGAAGTCAATATATTTTTTTCCGTCTGCGTCGTAGAGATAAGCCGCTTTTGCAGAAGACATAAACAGGGGCGTACCGCCCACGGATCTGAATGCCCGTACCGGCGAGTTCACGCCGCCGGGGATCGAGCGATTTGCTCTCTCGAATAATATTTTGCTTTTTTCGATGCTCATAAATATATTGGCTAATTGGCTGATTGTCTAATTGGCTAATTGTTCTTTAGGGTTGAAGGTATTCTGAATATTTACTTGCTGATTGATCTAACGAATTAGTCAATCAGCCAATTAGCCAATTAGCTAATTAGCCTGACCGCCTGCTTCGCAAAGTATGTTGCAATCATATCCGCCCCGGCTCTTTTCATGGCCGTCAGCGTTTCGAGTATGGCCTTATCTTCATCGATCCAGCCCATTTTGGCAGCAGCTTTGATCATGGCATATTCCCCGCTGATATTGTAACAACTAACGGGTACGTCTACCGCGTTTTTTACTTCCCTGATGATGTCGAGGTAAGAGAGTGCTGGCTTTACCATTACAATATCAGCCCCTTCCTCAACATCCATAATGGGTTCCCGAATGGCTTCTATTCTGTTGGCATAGTCCATCTGGTAGGTTTTTTTATCCCCGAACCCCGGGGCTGAATCCAGCGCATCCCTGAAAGGGCCATAGAAGCAAGACGCATATTTTACACTATAAGCCATAATGCCTGTTTTAGTATGACCGTTTTCTTCCAATGCCTGTCTGATGGCAGCGATCCGTCCGTCCATCATATCACTAGGGGCTACAAAATCTGCACCTGCCAGAGCATGGCTTACACTCACCTTCGCCAGTACTTCCACGGTGGCATCATTTACGATCTCACCATCTTCCACAATGCCATCATGCCCATAAGATGAATAAGGATCAAGGGCAACATCGGTCATCACCAACATATCCGGAACAGCCTCTTTGATGGCCCGGATGCTCCGTTGCATCAGACCATCGGGATTTAAAGCTTCAGTTCCTTTATTGTCTTTCAATTCATCTTTTGACTTAACAAATAGCAGCACGGATTTTAATCCCATCTGCCAGAGTTCCCTGACTTCCTGAACCGTCAGGTCTACCGACCTGCGA
The DNA here is from genome assembly GCA_031375135.1 of Sphingobacteriales bacterium. Taxonomy (GTDB): domain Bacteria; phylum Bacteroidota; class Bacteroidia; order Chitinophagales; family Chitinophagaceae; genus Pollutibacter. Next base: position 3,953 of record JANMHK010000465.1, read on the forward strand.
TAGTAATTCGGCATGGAGCTGATCTCCGTCTGTTCTTGCTTGCCTTCGATGATGAAGAGCGGTACAATAAAATTTTCAGGAGCGAGTCTTGTTTCTGTCACCATACTTCTAATGGCGGCTGACTGACGTAGTATCCTGTTTCTTCTTTGCAGATACATGTTTCGTTTTTTATGCCCAGTTCCGAGGATGAAGACAGGCTTGCAATAACAAGTCTTCAGCACTTCCCGGTTCCGGCTGGTCGTGATAATCAAATCTTACAGTGGGCGGAAGACTCATCAGGATGCTTTCAATCCTGCCATTTGTTTTCAACCCAAAAAGGGTTCCCCGATCGTGAACCAGGTTGAACTCCGTGTATCTTCCCCGCCTCAACTCCTGCCAATATTTATGTTTTTCTGTGAACACCGTTTCCTTTCTTCTTTCTACAATCGGAATGTACGCATCAATAAAAGCATCTCCACAAGCCTTCCCAAAATTCATCCAAAATTCAACATCTTTCTCTTCCGTCGGTCGCTGGTGATCGTAAAAGATACCGCCAATTCCCCTTCTTTCCTGATTCCGGTGCCAGTTCACGAAATAGTTGTCGCAGTCTGATTTGAACGTTGTATAAAATGATGTGTCAAATTGATCGCATGCTGTTTTATAGGTTTGATGAAAATGAGTGGCGTCTTCACTGAAAAGATAGTAGGGTGTGAGGTCTGTTCCGCCACCAAACCAGCGATCTGCCAGTTTCCCTTCGGCTTCGTACAGTTCAAACATCCGGTAGTTGCAGTGCACCGTGGGCACAAAAGGATTATAAGGATGAATGACCAGCGAAAGTCCTGCTGCAAACCATTTCGCCCCCGAGATTTTCAATTGAGTCCGCATTTGATCTGTCACTTCTCCATGAACTACTGAAGTATTAACGCCAGCTTTTTCAAATACATTTCCATTCGTGATCACCCGGGTGATGCCGCCACCGCCTTCGGGCCTGTTCCATTTATCTTCCTTGAATCCTGCCTTGCCGTCAACACGTTCAATGGCTGCGCAGATCTTGTTCTGCAGATGATGTATATAGTCTACCCAATCATCTTTTACATTCATGCGGTATATTCCTTTACAGCGTCTACAAATGCCCTGGCATGATCAACGGGTACATTGGGTGTGATACCATGACCCAGATTGGCGATGTATTGGCGTGTGCCGAAACCATCGATCATTTCTTTCACCCATTTTTTGATCTTGGGTATGGGGGCCAATAATTTGGCAGGATCGAAATTCCCCTGGAGCGTGATCCGGTTGCCGGATAGTCTTCTCGCTGTTTCGGGATCCATTGTCCAATCTATGCCGATCCCTTTGGCAGATGAACGCGAAAGGTCATCCAGGGCATACCAGCTTCCTTTGGGGAACAAGATCACTGGAATTTCATCTTTCAACGCATCTGCGATCTGAATGAGGTAAGGTTGCGCGTATTGTTTAAAATCCTGGGGCGACAGGCTTCCCGCCCAGCTATCAAATACCTGAACGGTATCTACGCCCGCCTTTACCTGTGCTTTTAGATAAGCAATGGTGATGTCTGTGATTTTTTGCAGCAGCTGTTTGGCCAGTTCGGGTTCGGTGTATACAAACTGTTTGGCCTTATCCCATGTTTTACTTCCTTTCCCTTCTACCATATAGCATAGTAGGGTCCAGGGTGCACCGGCAAAGCCGATCAACGGTACGCGGCCATCTAAGGTTTGTTTAGTGAGTGAAAGGGCTTTCATCACATAGTCGAGCGAATCTTCCACGCCTTCCGTGATCAGCGCATCTACGTC
>JANMHK010000502.1:0-6189 GCA_031375135.1 Sphingobacteriales bacterium
AATATGTATGGCCGTAATATGCTCAGCATTAATGTCCATTGATCCAATTGCGTCAAGTACTGCATTCACTGGCCCCTGTGAATAGCCACAGGAAGCATAGAACTTGAAAGAGATCGAGTCCATTACCCATGTTTTACCCAAGGTTTTCCAAAAATCGGGGATCTCATTAAATCTGCTGAACGATTTTACAAATCCAGCCGGATGTTCAATCACATCAAGTGTTCCCTCAAAATTCTCCATGGCTAAAAATGCAGACCTCATACCTTCAACAGTAGCGGAAGACACACAAGTAAGTTTGGTTTCAGGAGAGAAGGAAGTTGGAAACATGGGCAATTCCGGGGATGACAATGAAATCGCTACTGCTCTTGCTATGATATCAGAAGAACATTTGTAAAGTTTGGTTGTTGCCACTGCCGCCCCAACCCGATGGATAAAAGATCTCATGTGACCTTGCAAAGTGCCGGAAGCCATATAAGCTGCCAGTCTACCCGACACCTCCTGCGAACAAATCAAGCTTTCCAGGAATTCATCGTTGGACGCTTCTACCTTCTCAGTAATAGCCACTGCTACCGGAAATGCAGATTCACTAAGATGGCCCATGTAACAGAAATTATCCATCTCGAGTGAATTAATGAGTGCAGAATGGAGATATACCGCATTTTCCAAAGACCATTTCTCTTTAGTGGGGAAAATAATATGATTACCCTGAGATGGCGAAAAGTTCTTTAAAGCGTTATAGACCTTTTTACCCGAATTATTTCGATATCCTGCATTAATACTGGCAATACAATCGAGAACCTGCAGCTTAGCCTGCTCCACCGTTTTGGGTGGAACATCCTTTAACGAAAAACTTTCAACCCATTTGCCTAATAATTCTAACTGTGTAATCATTTATTTATGGTATATGCGGCGACGTTGCCATAAACAAATGAACGGTCAGCTTCCTGCATCACCTTACTCAACATGGTGTCTTTAACAATGATATGTTGAATATCTTCCAGAACTGCCCCGGTGCATACAATTAGAAATTGTTCCGGTCATCGGGGTTTGAATAGAAAGGGAAAGTAACTGTTCATTGTCACCAGGTCCGGCCATTCTGATATTCATAATTATTCCTTATGGTGAATAATTTAGATTTTCTTATCGTTTGAAATAGGGAAGCGGATCTCCGAAGAATAATTTAGGGACAACAGTGACTATACTATTAATGAGGCCAGACCTTCTGCCATTACTAATATAGATACATTTCAATCAAATTAGCGATCTTTAAAATGATTTCTGGAGTATTTGAAAGGTTTTACACTACCTACTTATGAATAATTTGCATAATAAGTTCTCCAAAAAAACTGACATCATTACAAGCGGACTCTGGTTCCGCAACGCACGGAAGATATTAAACAATCCCATCGGATTTTTATCAGAGTCAGCGAATGATCAAGGCCCAGTGGTCAAACTGCATCTCGCAGGAAAGAAATATTATTTGATACAACATCCCGAGATCATAAAGCACATCCTTGTTGATAACTACAAAATATATATTAAGCCGAGGCACAAGTTATTACGCATGTTCCTGGGAGAGGGGATGTCAATGAGCAATGGAGATGAGTGGGTAAAAAAGCGCCGCGTTATACAACCAGCTTTCCATAGACAAAAGCTTGAAGATATGCTCGCCATCATAGACGATGAAACAAAAACTTTCATTGATCGACTTAGAAACCAGGAAGACAATGTACCAGTGAATATAACCAACGAATTCCTGCATCTCACCATGTCCATTATTTGTAAAACCATATTTAGCACAACGTTGGAGATCGACATTCTGAAAATAGTGGACATCATGGAAGAACTAGCCAAATTCTCTACAACCTGGATGAAAAGCCTTGTAAAAATACCTACCACCTGGCCCACTCCTGCGAATATCCGTTACCGGAAAAACGTAATACTTTTTGACGGGATGATCAACGGCATTATAAATAATCGAAGATTTGAAAGAGCTGGACCTGAAAAGATATTTCGTGATGATTTACTGGATATATTGATGGATCATGTAGACGATATGACGGGGTCAGTGATGACAGACAATCAAATAAGGGATGAGGTGACCACTATTATTATGGCTGGACACGAGACTACAACACAGACTTTAAGTTGGATGTTATACCACCTTGCAAAAGATAGGAAAATGTTGGTCAGCATCAGAAATGAAATCGAAATGATCTTCACTGATCGGGCTCCTACTTATGAATGTTTATCAAAACTCAACTATACCCGGCAGGTAATAAATGAAACCATGCGGCATTATCCTTCAGTATGGGTTATGGCAAGAAAAAACACAGCCGCCGATGAATTGAACGGAGTTCAGATACCTCCTAAGGCGAATATCCTGATTAATCTCTATGGACTTCATCACCATCACGCATATTGGACCAGTCCGGAAATTTTTAACCCCTCCCATTTTGATCCAGCGGAAGAAGTAAAAAGACCTCCTTATGTTTTTATTCCATTTGGAGCAGGCCCTCGCTTATGCATTGGCCACAATTTTGCCATGTTGGTGATGCAGATCGTGGTGGGTAGAATGGCGAAAGCATTTGACCTGGAAATCTCTGATGATTTTTTCCCAAAAGTAGAACCCAACGTTACCTTGCGCGCAAAAGGCGGGGTACACATCCATATAAAGAAAAGGGACTGCGCTGGGTCTGGGAAATGAGTTTATTTCATCCCGACCGCTTATGCCATTCTCCAATAATTGATATATTCTTCCTTTGATTACTAAAAGCAAAAACCCTTGAATTTCAAGGGCTTTAATGCAACTTTTGTAGTCCCGACAGGAATCGAACCTGTATCTAAAGTTTAGGAAACTTCTATTCTATCCATTGAACTACGGGACCGGCCCAACTTCTCAATTGAGGGACGCAAAAATAGGGAAAACAGGTAAATAAACCGGAGGCGTTACAAACGAGACCCCAAAACTGCTATGATCACCCAAATGCATTGACAGCAACCCCGCATTACTACTTGTAAATCAAGGCCTATAGCCGCTGGCTATTAGAAAGTTGCTATATTCTATTGCATATGGCAGCTTTGCTCGCCTGATATGCTATCTTCACGATGCTTTCCGTCTGAAAAACTTGCGCGCGCTATCAATCTTTTTTAGACCCAACCCCCACCCCATCCCTTCAAATGTTAAAGAGTAGACTCGGTTTCTTCACTACCCACGGACTGAATGCGTTGTGGCTGATTGTCTGCGCCTCTGCAACAATAGCCGTTTTCTTCAGAAATAGCCATGCGTTGAACAACTATCATGTTTACAAGGGGGTTTACTGGCATTTACTCAATCAGCAGGACCTTTTTATGGCCTATCCCGCCCAACACCTTGATTTGAACCATTACGGACCGGTTTTCGGCTTATTGATCGCGCCTTTTGCCCTGCTACCGGATCAGTTGGGATGCTTTCTCTGGTGTATGGCGAATGCAGGAATATTTTTATATGCTATCCGGCTGCTTAACCTGAAGCAATCGCAGCAACACCTGATTCTATTAATCACGATTTTTGAATGTGTGGGCGCTTTACAGAACCAGCAGTTTAACCCAATGCTGACTGCGTTCATTATTATTGCATTCGTATTAGTGCAACAAAAGCAGGAGTTTATGGCCGCACTACTGGTAATGATCGGCCTTTTTGTCAAATTGTACGGCGTCGTTGGACTTTTCTTTGTTTTCTTCTCACCGAGACCCTGGCGATACGCGGGCGCTCTATTGTTCTGGTTAATTGTGTTATTCACAGTTCCGGCTTTGCTATCCAGTTGGCACTACAATATCAATGCATACAAAGGGTGGTTACAGAGCCTGAAACAAAAAGACCAGCAGAATTCAAGCCTTACACAACTCAGCTTGCAAGATATTTCGCTGATGGGATTTGTAAGAAGAATTACGGGCCTCATGATTCCTAATTGGGCATTTTTGATCCCCGCTGGCTTAATATCCCTAATCCCTGTCTTCCGAACCTCGCAGCACCCTGACAAATCCTTCAGACATTTGTTTCTGGCGCAATTACTGATGACGCTGGTCCTGTTCAGTTCATCCTCAGAATCACCAACCTATGTTATTGCTGTCGCAGGTGCGGCTATATGGTTCGTGATGCAACCAAGGCCCTTGTCCAACTTCACGGTTTTTCTGATCAGTTTTATGATGGTGCTGACCAGTATTTCATATACCGACTTTGTTCCCCGAGGCTTTAGGGAAGATTATATTGTTCGTTATTCCCTGAAGGCATTGCCCATTGCCCTAATCTGGATCGCAAACGCCTGGCAATTAGCCATAACTAATTTTCCACCTACAACTCCTCGCCATGCCTAAGCTAATAAGCATCGTTGTTCCCGTTTATAACGAGGCAAACAACATAGTGCCATTCCTGACTCGAATCCATGAAGTTTTTTCATGCCTCGACTACGATTTTAAAATCATTTTCTGCAATGATGGAAGTGAAGACGATACCTTATACCAAATCAGGCGCCTGGCCGAGGTGGACGAATGTGTTGACTTTATTTCATTTTCGAGAAACTTTGGCCAACAGAAAGCTATACGCGCCGGTATGGAGCATGCTACAGGGGATTGTGTGATATGCATGGACGGGGATCTCCAACATCCGCCGGAATTGATTCCCCAGATGATCGACAAATGGGAACAGGGATATGACGTCGTCTACACGATCAGAAAAGAGAATAAAGAAATTGGATTTTTGAAGAATCTCACTTCTAAGATGTTTTACAAGATTATGAACTATATGTCTGATCTTAACCTGAATTACGGGGAAGCAGATTTTCGACTTTTAAGCAGCAGAGTGGCAGAACTGATCAACTCCTTCCCTGAAAAAAACTTATACTACAGGGCGATTGTAAAATGGGTTGGATTCCGGCAAGTAGGAATTGAGTATTTCCCGGATATAAGGCGAAGCGGAAAAAGTAAATACAACTATAGAACGATGACGATATTGGCCATTGAGGGCATTACATCTTTTAGCATCAAACCGCTGACCTTCGCAACCTACCTTGGGCTGCTTATCTCAACCCTCTCCTTACTCTATATACCCTATATAGTTTTCAGTCTCTATAATAATCATCCAATATCTGGATGGGCGAGCGTGATATTTAGTGTAGCACTTTTTGGAGGACTTATTCTATTTATGCTGGGAATCATTGGTGTCTATCTTGGTAAAATGTATATGCAACAGAAAGGCAGGCCTACTTATATTGTTGAAGAAACTTCATTGGTTTGGAAAAAACAACTTTACTGAGTTTTGATGTAGAGGAGTTTGACATTCCTCTGGAATACGGGATCGATATTCCTGTTGCTGATCAACTCGCCATAGCGAGAGAAGGCGCCATGATTATGAAGCAAATTCTTGTTGCGACCTCCGTTGAAGCAACATTATTCACCACAGCCTTTTACGCCATCAATTTTCCGGATCAGATAAGGGATTATTGCACAAGCGGGCACGAAATCGCTTCTCATTCGTTTTACCATACCGCCTACAGCGAGAATGACCTACTTGACTCTCGTCTAGCATTAGAAACCATTATCGATAAACCAGTAACCGGCTTCAGGGCACCAAGGTTACGTAAGGTAGGTCTCGAAAACATCCGTTCAGCAGGTTATAAATATGACTCATCCATGAATCCCACCTGGATCCCAGGCCGTTACAATGACCTCTCCCGGCCGCGGACATTGTTCGAAGAAGACAACCTTTTACGCGTCCCCCTGTCAGTAACACCGATACTGAGGATACCACTATTCTGGCTATTGTTTAAGAATATTCCCTATTCTCTTTACCTTAAAATGGCATTGAACACATTAAGGAACGATGGCGTACTGTCGCTTTATTTTCATCCCTGGGAATTTGCAAACCTTACGCGATATAAACTGCCTTCTTTTCTGAAACGAAATAATGGACTGGACGAAAAACTTTGCAGACTCATTCAAGACCTGAAAAAGCATTCTGCCTTCAAAACCATCACTGATCATTTGGATTGAATCCGGACTCCAAAATCCTATATTTGCGGCATGAAATGGTTCAACGTTTTTATCAGGTACAGACTCTGGATTGGTATCGCCGTGCTTGTTCTGGCGATTGTGGTGAATGTTACCAGCGGCTTCTGGCCCTCCTTTATCTTATATCTGGCGGCCGTGATC
>JANMHK010000526.1:0-2340 GCA_031375135.1 Sphingobacteriales bacterium
TTTCTGCCGCCCTTGGCCAGAAACAGGTGGACTGTGTATCCATTGACTGTTTTGGCGAGGTAATGGAGCACCGTTTTGATAATCCGGTTTCTGTTGACACGGAACACCCTGTCACAGAGGAGCAGATCCAGGCCTATTGCAGGAACATGGCTAACCCGGCTTTTGAGCAGCTGGTGCAGAAGTTGAAACAATTCAAGGAAAAGAACCGCCTGGACGACTGGCTTTATTACCAGATCATCAGGAGAGTGGCGGATCAGATCGCCCCCAAAAGCGCCGACTATACCCTTTATACCTTATACAAATGGCACCTGCTCTCCTTGTCTGGTTACGATGCCATCCTTACCTATTCCAGGGGGAAGATCCTTTTCTATGTTTTATCGTCTGAAAACGTTTATAATATCCCCATCCGGAAAGAAGGGGGTAAAACCTATGTATGTCTGAATTACCACGATTACGGAAGCATTGATTTTACCAGCCAGGTGTTTCGAAGAATTGACATCCCGGTTTTGGGAGCCCAGCACGCATTTTCCTATTCCGTCAGTTCAATCCCGGATCTTCAGAAAACAAGCAGTGAAAAGGAATTAAACTTTACGTACAATAATGCTGAGTACCATTTTAAAATTAAACTCAACCCTTCCATTTCTGCTTATTTCAAGAACTATCCGACCACGGATTACGAAAAACATTTCAACATTCCCATGAGCGGGGGAACGTACAACTCGCTTATTCCGGCTTTAAGAAAGTATATCAAGGGCATGAGTGTTAAAGACGGAGTTGATTTCCTGGTACATTTCACCCGGTATTCATTTTTGTTCAAGCCCGATACAGAAAGATACGGCATGGACAAGATCAATAGCCCCGAGATGACCTTACTCAGTGATTACAGCGATTGCGAAGACCGGGTTTCGCTGTTTTATTACCTGGTTAAAGAACTGTATGACCTGCCAATGATTGTAGTCGTATATCCAAAACACGTTAGCATCGCCGTGCATTTTGATAAAGCCGTTGGCAAAACCATCGAATACAATGGAAAAAGATTCACGATTTGTGAACCCACTCCCCAAAAAAAGGACCTCAAACTGGGGGAGATGATGCCCGAATTCAGGAACCAGAGCTTCGAAATCGCGTTTGCCTATGAGCCGGCTTCCAGGCATTGAAAAGCTTAAACAGGAAAAGGCAGTCCCGATGGACTGCCTTTTCGTTTTATAAAGGGAAATAATTAGATCAATTTCCGAACTTGGTCCAGCCTTTATACCAGTTATTGTCTTCGCCACTTGGTCCAACTGCGCCGCGGAAATTGACGGCACGTATGAATGAGTTGCGGGCTGCAATTCTTGCATCTGTAAAATTCACATTAGCCGCACCCACAACTGAATTTGGTACCGTAGGGTATCCGGGGATGCTGATATTGGCTGAAGAGAAAGGCGAGAAGTCGGGGTTCACGTAATCAAAGGGCCTGGTGTAACCTACTTGCTCATTAGCTGTCAACACGGTGTTGCGATAGAAAGGATTTCGGTACCAAGCATCTACAATAGCCAGTGTTGTTGCCCCGGCAGGATTGGGTGCTGAATAGCCGAATGGCAGGGCCGTTCCGGCTATACAATTACCCACGAACCGTATGGTACTGTCCTGAACGTCATCCCATACAAGTCCACGGCTATCGTCTGTCAGCAATCCTTGTGGCCAACCCATGAACACAGAATTATAAATCGAAATGCCAGTATTCCTCCTCATCTGCGCTCCAGTGAGGTAAAGGGCATTGCCTATGTTAGTCAGCGTTGCGCGGGGTCCAATAGCTGTAACATTGCTGAATACAGCAAGTGTCTTTGGCTGATTAGCGGTACCACCTGCATCGTTGTCGCTTTCAAATGCTTCGGACCTACTGATATCTGCAATAGATGAATCCCGGAAGATCAGCCCAAACTGAACAGATCCGCTGAAACCATTATCAGAATCAAAATCGTCATCCTGCGTTTTATAGGTTACGAGGTAGCGACAATTTACCGCACCACCGAACCACTCGAATGCGTCGTCTTTTGCATAGGACACCTGGACATATTCAATCACCGTCTTACTGCCAACAGCCGCCATGGTGAGGGAATTGATTTCCTGGTCGGGCTGGAAAGCGTAGCCTGCATATTCAATCCTGGCGTATCGAATGGCACCACTGCTGTCTGCCGCGTCGGTTCCACCGGCCACACCCAGTCCATCCGAAGTATTGATACCGCCTTCCACAACGAATGTACCCGCACCTGCGGTTGATGTGGTATTAACAGGGGCCCGGCCACAAATAACAATACCTCCCCAATCTCCGCTTCTCGGCGTAGAATTGGCAGAAGT
>JANMHK010000292.1:0-3648 GCA_031375135.1 Sphingobacteriales bacterium
CTAATCAACAACGCGCTCTATGCAGTTAACGAAAAGAAAAAGCAGATGGGCGAAGGTTATGAACCTGAGGTCAAAGTAAGTACAAGGCTGGTTTCTGATAATTCGCCAATCCGACAATTTCTCTATATTTGCCCCGAAATATTCACTTTATGGATAAAAGGATTCCAACCCTCATTTTCATTTTCGTTATCTACCTGTTGTTGGCCTTAACAATGGTTTTTTCCACTACAGGCCAGAAAGTACTCACCATGTTCCTGTTCGGACTGGGTGGGGTTGGTGTGTTCTTCATCTTTTTCTTCCTTTGGCTGATGGCCAGAAAGGATTGACGAATTGGCTGATTGACTAATTAGCTAATTAATTAGCCAATTAGTCAATTAGTCAATTAGCTAATCAGCTAATCTTTTAGTACACTGCATTTTTCGTCGTGATGTCCGTTCCTGTTAAAGCCTTCTTTAACGAGAGGGCAACTTGTCCGGCTTCACTCGTTTTTCCTTGTTTAGTTAACGACTCGTGCAGGCCCTTCAGGGACCAGCAATTGTTTGGATTAAAGGCAAGGTCCTTCCTGAATGTTTTTTCCGCTTCCCTGTAATTTTCTTGTTTGAGCTGGATCTGACCCAAATATTGTAAAGGCGGCAGCAGCCAGTCTTTCGGCTCATTATAAACCATCTGTTCTTCCAGCACTGCGGCTTTCATCATGGCAGCAATGGCCTTGTCCAGGTCTTTTCTTTCTTCATAAATAATGCCCTGCAGCATGTAGCTGGCCACCATAGCAGCATCATAGGCGGAGTTGAACGCCTTTATCCGCAGCAGGCTGTCGTGCGCCGATAATGTAGCATCCAGTGATGCCAATTGTTTCTCTGCTTCGTCCAGTTTTCCTGTTCTTGCATAAGCGATCCCTTTTCCGAAATTCCCCAGGATGCTGTAAAAATGAAGGGTGTCGGGCACCGGCATGTCGATCAAAGATTTCCATTTTCCATACCGCACCATGGCAAAGATTGGAGTTGCATAAATGTATTGCACCATTTCGCTGAGTGGCGCACCCATGCCGAATGTTTCAGTGGGTATATCGTTATGGCATTTCACAGAGCTCTTCATGGCCACTTCAGAATTGCCATTCATGATCGCGCAGGCCGACATCATATGGGTATTGTGAAATTGATAGAGGAACCGATTGTTGCCGACTGGGGGATAGAGGGTAAGATAATTTTCGAAGCTGGTTAGTGATTGTGTGTTTACATCTATGCCTTTTCCATATTGGCCGGTCCTGATATAGATATGCGAAGGCATGTGCACCATATGTGCTGCTGAAGGAACGATTGATGCCAGTCGGTCTGCGCTCGGCGTAGCCCTGCCAGGATCGCGCGAGCCTTCGACCACATGAATATAATAGTGATTAATACCTGGGTGCAGCGGAGCTTTTTCAAGGCCTTTCTCCAGGAGTTCGACCATCTGAGGCGTCCATGCCTTGGGGTCGCCATTGCCTTCATAAAGATCCCAGGGATGCATCACCATGAGAGCATCTGCATATAGCGCGAGCAGCTCGGGATTAGCAGGATTGGTATGATATAAGCCCGCCATGGCGTCACGGTATTGGATGTTCAATTTTTCGCGCGTGGCGTCAGGATTCTCACTGTAACGGGTGCTCATTGCAGCGATCAGTCCTTTTTCCACCGAAGAACTTTTTGCCGCCCATTGTTTTGATTTTTGAACGGCGAGCAACGCATCGGGAGACTGTGTATAACCCAGGTCGTTGATATTCGGGCCATAGGCCAGTGCTTCGGCCCAATAAAGCATCGCTTCTGTGCTGTCAAATTGCTGCGCTTTCAGGAATGAAGCCAGTGATTCAATGATATGAAATGAATAATAGAGGTTCATGCCCTGGTTGAAATAGATCTGGGCACTGTCGGATTTGGTGTTGATCTTCCATTGATGCTTACCGGTCCCGGGCAAAAGGCCAATGTCCAATGAAGAAAGCGATCGGTCCCTAACCGGGGCACAGTATTGGACAACCAATTTTTTCTGCAGGAAAAATTGTTGGGGACTAACTATCGGAGTACTTTTTTTTGTTTCGTTGGCTATTACAGCAAGTAGAGAAGCCAGCGCCAGCAGCAGGTATTTCATGGTAGTGTTTTTGACCGCCAAAAGGTAACCAAAAAAAAGAGTGTATGGGCTGGCGGCCATTGGCTAATTGACTAATTAGCTGATTGGCTGATTGTCAGCCCGACTCAACTGGGAAATCTGCCAATCCGTCAATTCGATAATTCGTCAATTAGTCAATGAGCCAATTAGTCAATTGTAAGAGCTAATTAAAATTCAACCACCGCATATGCCTTATTGCTGACATAAGGTCCGCCCGGATGGCGGGCAGAATAATCGAGGTTCAGCCAGAAAGCCCCGTTCTCTTCGCGATAGAATAATCCATTGATGTGTTCCTGGGGGAACAGTTCAATGATGGCTGCCTGCGTCTTAAGGAACTGGTCTTTATTGCCGCAATAGAGTTCGGGATAAACATGGTCTTCGGTAAGCACCATCCTGGTTTTTGCACCTATGGCATTCAGGGCTGAGATCATCAGGATGGTATGGTCGTCACAATCCCCCGCCATATCATTGGCAATGGTCTCCATCGGAGAGGCATAGTACTCCAGTTTCCTCGGATCAGCAACATATTTGAAATTGCTATTGATGTATTTGAACAGGGACAGATATCTTACCGTCGCGCCATAAGTCTTGTACGTATCTGCAAAATACTGGGTTGCATGTTTCACTGCAAAAGATCTCACCGCGGGGTCTGAATAATTCATTTGTGATTTCATGCCTTTTACCGCTTTCTCTACCTCTGAATCAAATAGCGAGGGTTTGACCAGGTAGAGATTTTTTTCTTTCTTCATCCTGTTATCCCAATTGCTTGAGACAAGATTCCTGTAGTCGGTCACCATACTGGATACGGTGTAGGTTCTGGCATACATATTGAACATGACAATGAAGGCGATCATGACAAATGAAGGAATGATCAATGGTTTGAATACCCACAACACAAATCTTACAAAAGCCAGTGACAGCAGGATTGCCACGGAAAGGTCTGCGTTGAAGCCACCGATCATCAGCGGCGGAATTACCCGGTTGATCATCGGTGCCAGGGGAATTACGCAGAGCATGGCGACAAGATGATAAAAAAAATCTTTCAGGATTTTGCTTTGAACTTTGGTTTCCATAGCCACATTAAACAGGTTTACACGATTAAAAGCAAGGTTCGGATCTTATCAATAATAGCTGATGTTTAAAATTACACGGTCGCCCGTAATTCAAAAACCATGAGCAGTAAAAAAAAATGAATATTATTTGTTAATTTCTTTATTCATACTCATCATCTTCCTCTTCAAAATTAAATGTCGCATTATAGGCAGTTTCCCAGGACGCTACCGCCTCATCGCTCAGTAATTCAATGATATCAGAAATAGGATCTGTTTTTCTCTTCCATTCCAAGATCTCTTCTCCCTGGAACCTTGAAAGAAATACACAATGATCACTCTCCACATTGATCCTGATCAGGCTAATCGGCGCTTCCGTCTTCTCCTGTATCAAATAATAGCAACCAGGCTCAAGCAACGCATAGGAATACATAACTTCAGGTTTTTACAATAAAAAAAT
>JANMHK010000005.1:0-6546 GCA_031375135.1 Sphingobacteriales bacterium
GGAAAGAAAAAGGCATACCAACTCTGGCTTTTCACCCGAAAGCCCAGGTTAATTAATATGCGAAGGCAGGTCTTCTGGCTTATTTCATTGCACCTTCCCGGCACCGTTAGGTGCCAGTGGTTTTTGTTGCTAAACCATTGGCGGATTATCGAATTTGCGGATTAGCGAATTCTCCATATTTAAGAATTCGTCAATTCGTCAATTCGCTAATTCGCGAATGTGAAATTTACAGCTACGGGGATAGCGTCGGATTCTAACCGACTTCCCTTTTCATCCCATGTTCAAATGGGAAACCTTCGCAGGGCAAATGTGAAGGGAAAGCACGGAAGTTCAAAAAAGAATTTTTACCAACTGTATATTTTGTTGATTAACGACGGGAATTGCAACGTTGATGGGCAGTTGCGGGCGAGCGTTAAAAATTCTTTATCTTGATCATGTATATGAAGGAGCAACGTTCAGCCAAATCGTTATTAAGCCTGTTCGACATTACGATGATCGTCATTGGGCTCGTTATCGGACTCGGTATTTTTCGAACAGCAGCCGACTCGGCAAAGGCAGCCATTACGCCGCAGGTATTCTTCCTGGCCTGGCTGTTTGGCGGGGTAGTGGCTCTCTGCGGCGCGCTGACCTATGCAGAGATCGGATCCAGATATCCGGTCACCGGAGGCTATTATAAAGTCTTCGCCACGGCTTATCACCCATCTGTGGCTTTTGGCATCAACTGTATCATCCTGATCTCAAATGCTGCTTCACTTGCTGCCGTAGCGCTCATTGGAAGCGAGTATCTGGCGGAAGTGATGTTCTCCACGCCGCCCTCCGACCTCGTGAAATCGTTCATCGCGATGGGTGCCATTCTCCTGTTTTACATGATTAACCTCATGGGCCTGAAAGTGAGCGCCCGCACGCAGAACATACTGATGCTGGTTAAAATAGGAATGATCGTGCTGTTGATCTCCGCATTGTTTTTTCCGGCGAAACATGCAGCTGTAGCATCATTTGTTCAGACGAAAAGTTTTTCAACCATCGATTATATCCGTTCATTCGGATTGGCATTGATCGCCGTTTGCTTTACCTATGGGGGCTATCAGCAAACCATCAATTTCGGCGAAGAAATTAAGGATCCCAGGCGCAATATGCCAAGGGGAATTTTTATCGGCATCCTGGTGATCATCGGTTTGTATTTACTGGTCAGCTATTCCTATTTCAAAGTGATCGGGTTTGAAGACCTTAAAACATCCAAAGGAATAGCCGCCATTGTGTCTGAAAGAATATTTGGACCAGCTGGTAAATACGCTTTTTCGATTCTCCTGTTCATTGCGGTACTGGCCTACGTCAATGTGATCTTGCTAAGTAACCCAAGAGTGATGTACGCCATGAGCGAAGACGGCATTCTCCCCGGAGTTTTTAAAACGAAAGATGGTAAGAAAGGAGTACTAACGGTAAGCCTCACGGTATATGCCCTGTTAAGTATCGGCACCTTATTTTTTCTGGACACATTTGACAAGATACTTGGCTTCACCATCTTCCTGGATTGCATCGGTATGGCTTTTTCCGCCGCCACTATTTTCATCCTCAGAAAACGAATGAAGGGGCAGGACGATAGCCAAATTTATAAGCTGCCACTATATCCTCTTATGCCACTGTTGTTTATCGCCACTTATATTTTTGTTGCTATAAGTATAGCATGGGATCAGCCCTACACCGCATTAACAGGAATTCTTGTACTGACAGCCTTTATAGGGTTGTATTTTATCACGGCAAGATTTCGGAACACCAAAACGATTGAATAATGGATATCTCCTATATACTCAACCAGCTTGGAGAGGACCGCGAAGATTATTTTAATGCCATCGCACCGCCAATTATCCAGACCAGCAATTTCGCTTTCACTACGGTTGATGATTTTCGAAAGGCATTCGAAGATGAAATGGGCAGCTATATCTATAGCCGGGGCCTGAATCCCACCGTTGATATCCTACGCAAAAAATTGGCCGCGCTTGACGGTGCAGAAGACGCGCTTGTGTTTAACAATGGCGCTGCGGCTACCTATGCAGGCGTAATGGCCAATATTAAGTCGGGTGACCATATCGTTTCCGTAGAACATCCATATAGCTGGACCAAACATTTGTTTAATAAGATACTGCCCCGTTTTGGTGTAACTACCACTTATATTGACGGTCGTGATATCGCCAATTTCGAACGGGCCATTCTTCCACATACCACACTGATCTATCTGGAGTCACCTACCAGCTGGTATTTTGAATTGCAGGACCTCACTGCCGTTGCAGAACTGGCCAGGGCAGAAGGCATCATAACGATCATTGATAATACCTACTGCTCACCGTTATATCAGCGTCCCATTGAATTAGGCATTGATATATCTATGCAGACCGCTACTAAATACATCGGCGGACATAGTGACACTTTAGGAGGTGTGCTCACAGGTAGTGCTGAAATGATGCGAAAGATTTTCATGAGTGAATACATGTGCGTGGGCAGTGGCATACAACCTTTCAATGCATGGTTACTGTTAAGGGGATTGAGAACCTTGCCAGCAAGACTGGAAAAGATTAACAGGAGCACGAAGCAGGTTTGGGAGTTTTTGAAAGATCACCCCATGGTAGAGTCAACCATCTATCCGTTTGATCCTGCATTTGAGCAATACGATTTAGCCAAAAAGCAAATGCAGGAAGCGCCGGGTTTACTCTCTCTATATGTAAAGATGTATACCTGGGAGGAAATCGAAGCGTTTTGCGACGGCTTGAAAGCGTTTAAGATGGCTGTGAGTTGGGGTGGCCACGAATCACTCATCATACCTAAAATTGCCTTCATACCCAGGGCTTCTTTTGACCCGGGAAATATGGATCATCGAATGCTGAGGATCTATGTGGGTTTGGAAGAGCCTGAATACCTGATTGCAGATCTTGAAAAAGGCTTGACTTAGCCAGGGCCGAAATATCCAATTGTTTATCATTAAGAAGCCCTGAAGAATGCATTTGAGCAGGGCTAATGCTCACATTCCCACATTCATTCATCACATTCTACCACATTCATCCCACTTATCACATTCCATAGGCGGCGACATTCGATTATCAACGATTTTGCAGTTCCCCATTTTGGTTGAATATTTGTATCCCCAAAATCCTGAAAAGGCCTTTGGGTGAAACCTAAGCAAGATGTTGAAATTATTGTCTGTTCTGTTCCTAATGTTCCTGTATTTGCAGTTGCCTGCCCAAAACACCCCAAAATGGGACTTGAGGAGATGTGTTGACTACGCCATGGCGAATAACATTTCTGTCAGGCAGGCCGATATCCAGGCCCGGACTTCAGCGTTATTATTGAAGCAGAATAAACTGGCCCAAATACCCAACCTAAACTATAATCTGAATCATGGTTTCTCTTTCGGCCGTTCACTGAACAGGAATACCAACGTGTTCCAGGATGCGAACATCATGTTCCAGAACCAGAATTTACAGGCTAACGCAACTATTTATAACTGGAATAGCCAGAAAAATACCATTGCTTCCAACCAGTATAGTCATGAAGCGGATCTGGCGGATATAGATAAGGCTAAAAATGATATTGGTTTAAATGTTGCCCGTCAATACCTGCTCGCCCTACTCAGTTTGGAACAGTCTAAGGTTAATGGTGTACAATTGGCGCAGTCGCAGGCACAATATAGTAACACCCGGAAACTGGTGGATGCAGGAAGTCTGCCTGAACTGAATGCGGCCGAGCTGGAAGCCCAGGTTGCCCGTGATTCAGCCACCCTGGTGCAGTCGCTGGCACAATACGAGATCGACAAGCTTTCGCTGAAAGGCCTGTTGAATCTGCCGGCTGATGAACCTTTTGACCTGGTTACACCTCCGGTAGAAACGATCCCGGTAGATAATATTCTGGAGGAATCTCCAGATGGCGTGTATAATATGGCATTGTCGTCACAGCCACAGATCAGAAGCAATAATCTGCGGCTGATGGCTTCAGAAAAAAACTATTCCGCTAATAAGGGCCGGTTATATCCCACCATCAGTGCTTTTGGAAGTCTGCAAACTGCGTTCAACGCCAATTTCACAGAAACATTTGTAACTGGTCAGGCTGAGCAGCAGACGAATTTTTATGTTAAATCACCGGTATCACAACCAGTGTATGGCCTCACGCCAACATTCGGTACCCGTAATCGTAACTTCGGTAATATTTGGAACGGGTATGGGCAGCAACTGCGCGACCAGCTGGGTAGAGGTATCGGCATAGGGTTGAACGTTCCTATTTTCAATGGTTGGCAAGCTCGTGCAAATGTTGAAAGATCGAAGCTTGATATTGAAAGGAGCAGGCTGAATATGACGCGTGATACACTCCAGTTAAAGCAGGATGTATATAACGCCTACCAACAGGCGAAGGGTTCTTTTCAAACCTTTCTTGCACGTGATAAGCAAGTTAAAACAGCCGAGCGTTCTTTCGAGCTCGCCTCAAAACGCTATGAAGTGGGTGTGATGCAAACCATCGAATGGTTGACCAACCAGAATAACCTGACTCGCGCAAAGGTGGATAAACTGATCGCGCAGTACGACTACGTATTCAAAATGAAAGTGCTCGAATTCTATAAAGGACGGGGCATTCGATTATAAATGCAAGCTTAAGAAAAAGACAACATGAAAAAAAGATGGATATGGATAGGAGCCATTTTGCTCTTATTGATTATAACGCTATTGGGTTTGAAACAGGCCGGAGTAATTGGTAAAGAGGAATCCACAAAAGTTTCAGTAGAGAAAGTTTCTAAACGAGCCATCACGGAAGTGGTGACTGCGAGTGGGAAGGTTTATCCCGAAATAGAAGTAAAGATTAGTCCTGACGTTTCCGGCGAGATCGTTGAGCTCACTGTTCAGGAAGGTGACAGCGTGATAAAAGGTCAGTTACTGGCGCGTGTGTATGCGGACATCCTTGCTACGCAGCGTGACCAGGCTGCTGCTGGAGTCAACCAACAGCAGGCGCAGGTGCAAAACTCCACTGCTTCACTGGAGTCTTTTAAGGCCAGAATGGACCAGGCTGAAAAGCAGTACAAAAGGCAGAAACAACTGTTTGATGATAAGGTGATCTCCAAGTTGGAGTTCGAACAGGCCGAAAGTGCTTATCTGACTGCAAAGGCTGATTATGCAGCTGCCACACAAAGTATTCGTAGTGGCCAGGCAGGTGTGCAAAGTGCACAAGCCAGTTTGCAGCGTGCAAACAAGGATCTGGGCAGAACCAGTGTAGTTGCCCCGATGAATGGTGTTGTGTCGTTGTTGAATGTGAAGAAAGGCGAGCGTGTAGTTGGTAACTCCATGATGGCTGGTACAGAGATGATGCGCGTGGCCGACATGCGGGTTATTGAGGTACGTGTTGACGTGGGCGAAAACGATATTCCTAAAGTTAAGATCGGTGACACGGCCGTGGTAGAAGTGGATGCATATAATAAACGCAAGTTCAAGGGAATTGTGACACAGATCGCCAGCACAAACAGGGGCGTAGGTGGTACCACGCAGGTATCCACCACGGATGTAACCAATTACGAGGTGCGGATCAGGCTCGATCCATCTTCCTACCAGGATCTGATGGAAAATGCAAAAGCCAAGAGCTTTCCCTTCAGGCCGGGTATGAGTGCGAGTGCAGACATCCAGACGAAAACACATGCTGATGTTTTATCAGTGCCTATCAACTCTGTAACCACCCGGGACAAGAATGATACAGGAAAGGTGAGCATGAATGAGAAAAAGGTAAAGAAAGAAGTAACTTCAAACACCAATGGCCAGGAAGAAATGAAAGGCGACATTGAAGACCTGGAAGAAGTTGTTTTTGTATTACAGGCAGATGGAACCGTAAAAAAAGTCAAGGTTCGCACAGATATTCAGGATATGAGTCATATCGAAGTGCTCAGTGGTGTGAAAGATGGAGATCAAGTGGTAACAGGTCCATACACAGTGGTCAGCAAGATGTTGAAGGATGGCATGAAAGTGAAAGTAGTTCCAAAAGATGAACTCTTCGAAGTCAAGAAGTAACGGTAGTTATTCATAACATAAGATTTAGCCGGGGGTTCTCCCCGTTTTCAGAGGAGTTTTATTTCTTCTTCCTGATCCGCGCTTCTACTGGATCCTTTCCTTTCATTTCTGGAAGTGTATGCTTAATTTATATGATATTTGAAAGCGATTTATTCAAATATAAAGTTCAACTATGCAGTTAGGCGTCATTGGAAGCGGAAGTTGGGGTACGGCCCTGGTAAAACTGCTGACGGATAATAAACACACTATCAATTGGACGGTCAGGAGTGAACAGGTGGTGAGTCATTTGAAAACACGTCATCATAACCCCAACTACCTGCATTCAGTACAATTTGATACTTCACTGCTCAATCTCAATACTGACCCGGCCATTACCTTTGAACATTCAGACGTGGTAATACTGGTAACGCCCTCGGGGTATATGATCGACACGCTTGATCGGGTGAGCCCAGAGCTGCTGAAAGGCCGTAAGATTGTGTCTGCCGTTAA
Source organism: Sphingobacteriales bacterium (assembly GCA_031375135.1). Taxonomy (GTDB): domain Bacteria; phylum Bacteroidota; class Bacteroidia; order Chitinophagales; family Chitinophagaceae; genus Pollutibacter. Next base: position 6,522 of record JANMHK010000005.1, read on the forward strand.
GGGTATGGTACCTGGGAGAAACCAG